>NZ_DKSP01000028.1:113657-134346 GCF_002472745.1 Sphingobacterium sp. UBA7253
AGCTTTTTTGTTTATAGTGTACTGTTCTTGTTATACTGATCCTTAAAGCAAAATAATAAGGCTATCGATTAACTGGTTAGTTTTATGCTATCAGTGTTTGAGTTATACCCTAATTGAACGCTATATTTTTATCTACATCAGTTGGTGTGACAGCCCCTTCTTTACACAAACGGAGCGGCAGGTCCTTATTTAGAGACACTGAAGATGGAGCGCATATAAGCTTTCTTCGATGTCTTATTTTTGTTGATTGCTATCTACACATATTAAGACTCTATCTGTTGCAAAGGAAGCAGTATATGGAACGTTGTACCTTCGCCTTCTACAGTCTCAAAATAAATTTGCCCATTACTGGCTTCAATTGTTTTTTTGACAAGAACTAGCCCTAAGCCGTTTCCTGAACTCTTTGTCGTGAAATTAATTTGGAAAATTTTATCCTGCATCTCTTTGGGAATTCCATAACCATTGTCTTTGATGTCTATCTTGACAAATTTGTCTGAGTAGCGTTCAATGGAAATCTCGATCTTCATGTTTTTTCGCCCATAACCTCCTTCAATCGCATTTTTTATTAAATTATTGAAGGTTCTCAATAACTCATTACCATCAGCCTTAACAATAAGGGTTTTGTGATCGGCATTGTTAATGAGACGAATACTTACATTTGGTGTATTGTTGTACAAGGAAATGGACTTTGTTACCTTTTCTACAATATTGATGTTTTCCATTACTGTATTTGGGAATTTTGCGAAGTGCGAAAATTCTGAGGCAATATGCGTCAATGCATCGATTTGTTCGATAAATGAAGTGGAGAATTTATTGAAGCGATCCGGAAATTTAGGGTCTTCATCTTTGTACGATCTACGGAGTTGCTGAATACCTAATTTCATTGGCGTCAGCGGATTTTTGATTTCATGGGCTATCTGTTGAGCCATCTCACGCCAAGTTGATTCGCGCTCAGTATCTTTGATTTTATTGGCATAGTCTTCAAGTTTTATGATCATGAGATTATATTCTTTGATCAATGTACCTATTTCATCATTTCGTTGCCAAAACAGAGGTTCGTTGGGTTGTCCCAGGCGTAGTTGTGAGATCTTCTTACTGATGATGCTCAATGGATTGGTGACACTGTTGGCCACAAATGTCGCATAAAAACCAAAGCCTATGATGATCAGCGAATAAATGTTCACTATTGTATTTAAAAGAAGATTCTTATTAATATTTTCTTCCTTCTGAAGCGAGAAGTTTGGTATACCTATATAAGCGAGTGTATTATAGTTTTTGTCCCTAATGGTTGCATAACTGGTCTCAAATTGAAAAGTGCCTATACGCTCATCTTCAATCGTCTCCGATTTTTTTAAGATAGAAAGATTCTTCAGTGCAGCTGGATTAATGAAAGTAGAGAAAAGTTCCAGATCGTAGATTCTACGTTGCGAGCTATAAAGCAACCTGCCTGATTTGGAATAAAGATTGAAGTCTTTGGAAATTGTTTCAGATAATGTCTTGAGCATGCTGATAAGCTGCGTCTCGGTGGATGTTTCATCTGTGTAGGTCAACATATTTTCCATCCGTTTGCCCAATTCGATAATAAAACGTTCCTTACTTGCTTTATTGTTATTATAAAGTTGCTTGTTGATACTTATATACGAAATTACCGCAGATATGAGGATAGCTAGTATTACCGATGAGATAATGGAGGTTTGGATACGTGTAGAGTACTGTATTTTATTTACTATTTTGTAGAACTGATATTTTAAATTACGGAAAGTTAGCTTGGTATTCTTAAGAAAGATATAGAATGATTTTATGAAATGGAAAAACATGAAAATCATAAAAAATACCAGGAACAAAAATGAAGTAGTCGCTAGATAGTCCCAAAAAGAAGGTTTTTGTTTACTGATAACATATGTTGAGAATTTATTGGCAACATAAGCCATATGTAGGTATGCATCACGGTCCAGTACTTGGATATATTCTCCTGGAACACCTTTCAGCCCCCTTAAATTGTTCTCGTAGGTATATTTCCCAAACTGTGTTATTAAAGAACCGCCTTTATAGAGGGCTATCGAATAATCCCCCTTATTATAATATTGCGAATTGTTGATCCGCATATCGGTGAGGATTTCGGGATAGGGAACCGTATAACTAAAATCTTTATTGGAAAGATTGATGATAACATTGACAATCCTATTTTGGTCAATGGTGACAGGAATAATGGAGAAGTATTCATGCGTACCCAATTCAGCGCTGGCACGGTAGAAGTTCTGAGTGACTTTTATCGACTTGTTGATTACCTTTTCTCGATATTCATTGATCTTATTCTGACTGGCTGGATTGAGCGGAATATTATTCTGATCATAATAATATGTTTTGAACTCGTACTTGGAAAGATAGCCACTAAAGTATTTTTTCTTGATAAAATCGTTGATCCCCTCGGTATTGGTATAGGGAAGGCTGATATTAAATAAGTGTTTTAATTCTTGATCGTTTGCTAAGCTACTTTCAATATCAGAGAATAATGAAACAGCATTGACATCATCTTCTGATTGTAGATTACTCAACAAGATTTTCATGTCAATTAAGTTCCGTTCCTGATAGAAACGTGCGTGCGTGATCGCACTTATGATTGCCCAAAGTATCAGTACAGCAATATAATTTGTTAATATATGTCTGTCGAAATACTTCTCGCCAAATGATTTAATAAGGATGATCAGCGCGAGTAGCAAATTGACCAGGCTATTTTTCTCGATATAAAAGGAAATGATCAGGATGACAAAAATGACACATGCCAGTTGAATATTGAGTAGCTGCGTCGGTTTTAATTCTAATTTTTTAAGAAAAAATAGTACAAGATCAATGTAGATACTTAAAGCCAAAATACCCATGCCAACAATGCCTAGATCTACCCAACTTAAGAAATGTAAATCGACAAGTTTTGTGAAATCAAAATAGATGTTATTGGAGTGTGTAATTAATGTACCAGCGATGTCATACAATAGACCGAACGATAGATATATACTTAGAATAAATCCGATTGCGATAGGAATTCTAAAGAGCCGGATGTTTTTTATTTTGTCAAAGTTGAGCTCTTTGCGAATTGAATAGATAAATAGAACCAACCATAGCACCAATATGGTGGTGGACATCACGGACCATATATTAGGGAAGAAGCGATTATAGGCGTAATTCCGTGAGTCGAAAATTGAAAATGTCGCATTTTCGGACAGCAGGTTCCACTTAAGATCGGCAAATTTGACAAGGCTAAATATCGACAATAGCAGTATCGCAGACCACCAGGCTCTTCCTGTCTTGGCCATATGTAAGCAGAGGCTATTGAAGAAGATCAGTAACGCGATCCAGGCAAGTAGCCAGCAGAAGAATTGCAAAATTGTATAGGCATTTTCATGCTCTCCATCTTTTAGCTTAACGGAGAACAGATAAGACCCCTCATTGCTATAGATATTTTTAATGGTGACCGTGTCTGTATAGGAGGCGATGTCAATATTTCTGGAGTCGAAGAAGTTTCTCCGCAAAGAGCTATTTAAATACGGGTTGTTGTTATTTGTATAGCCTTTTACAATAATATAGGCGAGTATACTGATATTGCCAATTGTTTTTTTTCGAACAACGTAAGAACGGTTATCATCCTGAATAAAATTGGATTTTTCTGGAAATCCCTGATCTGTAATAGGCACAAATAGATGCGTGCTCCACATCTTGGGTTCATGGTCCTTAAAAAGAAATAGAAAAACCTTTTCGTTGGTTTTAAACTTTTCGAAGGCCTGATATACTGCAATAGGATACTGATCGTAGTTTTTAAATGTTTTGAGCAGGAGTGAATCATTGAAAATTCGATCGACTTTTTTCTCTTGTTGAGCGATATAATCATTGAGTGATTTTGTATCAATGTCTAGTATTTCCTTATTGGTAACAGATTCTTTAATGGTTATAGCTGTTCCTATAAAGCATAAAGTCAAGATAAGTAGGAGTAATCGAATTTTTATACCAGAATTCACGTGCGTCAATTTACATTATTGTAAATATAAAAAAAAGTCCTTGCTTTCTTAGGGCAAGGACTTTTATATTATTTTTCTGAATTACCCATTTTCATGAGCCAGAAAGAATCTTCATTAGGTTTTCGTAGCTGTTGATGCTAGCGAAAACATGAAGGATTTAATATGCTAATTAAACGTGTGGCTCTTCTTGACGGAAGATTTTAGCAGTTAAATATTCACGGTTTAAGCGCGCAATGTTTGTTAACTTGATACCTACAGGACATTCAGCTTCACAAGCACCCGTGTTGGTACAGTTACCGAAACCTTCAGCATCCATTTGATCTACCATTGCCTGTGCACGTTCGTAACGCTCAGTTTGGCCTTGAGGTAATAAGGCAAATTGAGAGACTTTTGCAGACACAAATAACATTGCAGATGCATTTTTACAGGCTGCAACACAAGCACCACAACCGATACATGTTGCCGATTCGAAAGCTTCGTCAGCAATACGTTTAGGGATCGGAATAACATTGGCATCAGGAACACCACCTGTATTGACATTTACATATCCGCCCGCTTGTTGAATGCGGTCAAAAGCCGTACGGTCTGTTGCAAGGTCTTTCAATACCGGGAATGCAGCAGCTCTCCAAGGTTCAATCACGATAGTTTGTCCATCGTGGAAGCTACGCATGTGCAATTGACATGTTGTGGTGCCTTCTTTAGGACCGTGAGGGCGACCATTGATTACTAATGAACACATCCCGCAGATACCTTCACGACAGTCGTGATCGAAATATACAGGATCTTCTCCTTTACGAGTCAATTCTTCATTGACAATATCAAGCATCTCTAAGAAAGACATATCATCAGCGATATCGTTTGCCTGATAAGTTACAAATTGACCTTTATCTTTATCATTTTTTTGACGCCAAACTTTCAGCGTTAAATTCATATGTTGTGCCATGATAATTTTCCTTCTTATTTATAACTTCTTTGTGTTAACTGAACGTTCTCGAATACCAAGTCTTCCTTGTGTAATTCCTCAGGTACATTGTCTCCTTTGTATTCCCAAGCAGATACATAGGCGAATTCATCATCGTTACGTTTTGCTTCACCTTCTTCAGTTTGGCTTTCTAAACGGAAGTGACCACCACAAGACTCAGCGCGTTGCAATGCATCAACAACCATTAACTCACCCAATTCTAAGAAGTCAGCTACGCGACCAGCTTTTTCTAAAGAAAGATTTAATTCTTCGTTTTCTCCAAGCACTCTAACGTTTGTCCAGAATTCTTTTTTCAACTCTTGGATCAAACCTTGTGCCTTTTGTAATCCTTCAGCCGTACGAGCCATACCACAATATTCCCACATGATGAGACCTAGTTTTTTGTGGATATCATCAACAGTTTCTGTACCGTTTAAAGACAACAATTTGTTGATTTTATCTTCAACCTCTTTACGCGTAGATTCGAAAGCAGGATGGCTATGATCTACTGGTGCGAAAGAACCTAGTTTAGCTAAGTAATCACCCACAGTGTAAGGGATCACGAAATAACCATCAGCAAGACCTTGCATCAATGCCGAAGCACCTAAGCGGTTTGCACCGTGGTCAGAGAAGTTACACTCACCTAAAGCATACAAACCAGGGATTGTAGTCATCAAGTTGTAGTCAACCCATACGCCACCCATTGTATAGTGAACAGCAGGGTAGATACGCATTGGTTGTTTGTAAGGGTTTTCGTCAGTGATTTGGTAGTACATGTCAAATAAGTTACCGTATTTAGCACGTACTGCATCTTCGCCTAGACGACCGATCGCTTCTTTAAAATCCAAGAATACGGCGAAACCAGTTTTACCAACACCACGACCATCATCAACAGCTTCTTTTGCATTACGAGATGCTACGTCACGTGGTACCAAGTTACCGAATGAAGGGTATTTACGCTCCAAGAAATAGTCTCTGTCGTCTTCTTTGATATCATTGGCTTTGATCTCACCTTTACGTAATCTTTCTGCCATTTCTTGAGTTTTAGGAACCCATACACGGCCGTCATTACGTAAAGACTCTGACATCAACGTCAATTTAGACTGGTGATCTCCAGTTACAGGAATACACGTTGGGTGAATTTGAGTATAACAAGGGTTAGCAAAGTAAGCACCACGTTTGTGTGCTCTCCAAGCTGCTGTAACGTTACATCCCATTGCATTTGTAGACAAGAAGAATACGTTACCGTAACCACCAGTACACATCAATACTGCATGTGCAGCATGAGTTTCGATTTTACCGGAAACCAAGTCACGAGTTACGATACCTTTAGCATGACCATCGATCATAACCAAGTCTAACATCTCATGACGCGTATAAGATTTTACTTTTCCTTTTTTGATTTGACGGTTTAACGCTGAATAAGCGCCCAACAACAATTGTTGTCCCGTTTGACCGCGTGCATAGAAGGTACGGCTAACTTGCGCACCACCGAAAGAACGGTTGTCCAATAGACCTCCGTATTCACGTGCAAATGGAACACCTTGAGCAACACATTGGTCAATGATGTTGACAGATACTTCTGCCAAACGGTAAACGTTTGCCTCACGTGAGCGGTAGTCACCACCTTTGATTGTATCGTAGAATAAACGGAAAACAGAGTCTCCGTCGTTTTGGTAGCTTTTTGCTGCGTTAATACCACCTTGTGCCGCAATAGAGTGCGCACGACGAGGTGAATCTTGGTAACAGAAGGTAATTACATTATATCCTAATTCGGCTAAAGATGCCGCTGCAGATGCACCAGCAAGACCTGTACCAACAACAATAACAGTAAATTTACGTTTGTTAGCAGGGTTAACCAACTTAAGATTAAATTTATAATTTGACCACTTTTGGGCTAATGGGCCCGCTGGTACTTTTGAATCTAACATATCTCTTAATTTTATATTGATCGATAAAGCCTGAGCTTTATCTTAAAAGATTCTGAATTATTTAAAGAAGAAAAACAATGGCATTATTGCAAAGCCAATTGGAATTAATACCCCAAATACCCAAACACCGATTGCTCTGATGATTCCAATATATCTTCTGTGGTTAAAACCTAAAGTTTGGAATGCAGATTGGAAACCATGAATTAAGTGGAATGCCAAAGCTGCCATCGCAATAACATACAAAGCTACCAATGCAACATTTTTGAATGCAAAGTCAACTTGCTTGTACAAATCTCTCGCTTTTAAGATTTGAACATTGTTTTCTACCGTTTCTTGGTAGTCGTGGAATTCAGAAGCTTGAAGTTCTCTCGCTGTGGTTTGTCCAGTTGCCAAATCAGTACGGTATTCGATGTACGGCACTTCATCATTGTGAAACTTCCACCAAAAATTAGACATGTGCGTAGCTAAGAATACTAAAATGACAGTACCTAAGATACCCATGTTGCGTGAATTCCACTTGCTGTTTGCTTGACCATCATATTTGGCATAACCAATAGGACGAGCGGCCTTGTTTTTCATCGACAATGTAATAGCGTAGATGACGTGAACAATTACCGAAGCATACAATAAGTAAGAAACAACTTTGATTGGTGTAAAGTGAGTCATAAAATAGGCGTACTTGTTGAACGCTAGACCCGCATCATCTTTAAATAATTGCAAGTTACCAACCAAGTGAACAACTAGGAATAAACATAGGAAGATTCCTGTTAAGCTCATGATTAGCTTCTTCCCAATCGAAGAACTGAAAACTGGCTTTGATTTACTCATTATCCTTGTAATTTAATTTGAATTAGGCAAATCTACTATTTGCTATTAAATATGATACCATTTTGACAAGAAAAAGCAATAATTTAGAACGGTTCTAAAGTTTATTGAAATAAAAAGTCCGTTTTGAATAAAAACGGACTTTTAAACAGTATATGAACAAGGTTTAAAGAACTATAGGATACTGAATAATCTATAGCCTAAACCGATACTCCACATGTTGATTTTGGGATTTGCCTGGCTCTCGTTGTTGACTTTGTTTAAGCCCATTTCATATCTTACATCAACACGTAAGCTTGAAATGTCAGCACCTACACCAAATGCCCAAGATGTACCACTTTTTTTGTAGTTATTTGGGTTCAATTGGTCAATGACTTGATCTTGCTTGTCATCGACTTTAAATGAAAATATTGGGCCAGTTTGAATCCTTGCTCCAATCGGACCTAAGCCAAAGCGTTTGCCTAATAATACTGGAACATCGACTGTTGTAAATTTTACATCTGTCGATTCGCCGTCCGGATTTGTTACTTTGGTGTTTTTACCTGTTAAATAAACCTCAGGCTGAATATGGAATCCCAATACACCAACACGTCCATAAAGACCTGCTTGGTAGCCTGCTTTCGTGTCAGAATTGAAATATTTTCCATCGCTTTTAAGTTTAGAGAAGTTCAAGCCTCCTTTTACACCCACCTCAAACCCTGGCAAAAGCTGCGCCTGTGCCGTTGCTACGCTACCACAAATCAAAAGTAATGCTGGTAAAATCTTTTTCATAATCTTTTATTTATGTATATATTGTATCTTTAAACAAACTTTTACAGTTCAGTAAAGATATACAAATTTTATACCTAAATCTGAGTTATGCTGAAAATTAACGAAGAACAGTGGCAAGTAGCCAAAGAAAAACTCCGTCGCAAGTACAACCACTTAAGTGATGAAGATTTAGCTTTTCAAGCAGGAGAGGAAGATAAACTGATCAATAGATTGTCTTTACGTTTGGGACGGAAGCCTTCCTATGTTTTATTTACGATAGGTAAAGAGATTCAGGATATTAGTAGCAACCGATTATGAGTGACGCCATTAGTTGGACCGACTTTGAGAAAGTGGATTTACGGGTAGGAACTATTTTAGAAGCAAAAGACTTTCCAAGAGCTAAAAAGCCAGCATATCAGTTGAAACTTGATTTCGGCGATGAAATTGGTGTATTACAGAGTAGTGCCCAGATTACAGTACACTACAACAAAGAGGAATTGATTGGGAAGCAAGTTGTCGCAGTTGTCAACTTTCCCAAAAAGCAGATCGCTAATTTCTTTTCTGAGTGTCTAGTGACCGGCTTTCCGGACGAAAATGGAGATATTATTTTGACATCCGTCGACAAAAAATTACCAAATGGATCTAAACTTAGTTAAGTTTGTACCATGACATTTATAGATTTTGAAGGAACACAACTCATCGATAGTGACGAGTCGTTCATGCGTATGGCATTGAATGAAGCTAAGGTCGCTTACGAAGAGGGAGAGGTGCCTATTGGGGCAGTTATTGTTCATCGAGGACGTGTTATAGGGAAAGGTCATAATTTGACGCAGCGATTAAATGATGTGACAGCTCACGCTGAGATGCAGGCTTTTACAGCAGCAGCAAATTACCTTGGGGGCAAATACCTGGATGAATGTACATTATACGTTACCATTGAGCCTTGTATTATGTGTGCCGGAGCGGCCTATTGGACACATATTGGTAAAATAGTCTATGGAGCCAAAGATGAAAAGCGTGGCTATTCCCATTTTCACGATAAAATATTACACCCCAAAACTGTCATTACACATGGCGTTTTGCAGGAAGAATGTGCTGATTTGGTAAAATCATTTTTTCGTCAAAAACGGTAGGGAAATAATGGATTTATTGTAACACATAAAAACATAAACGTGTATATTGTGTTATATTTGTATGTATAAACGAAGTAATAAACATTTAAATTAAAATAGATATGGCATTTGAATTAGAAGCGTTACCATACGCAGCCGACGCATTGGAACCACATATTGACAAAACTACAATGGAAATCCACCATGACAGACACCATCAGGCATATGTGGATAACTTAAATAAAGCTATCGCAGGAACAGACGCAGAAAACTTATCCCTATTGGATATTATTAAAAATGTAAGTAAATACAGCGCAGCCGTACGTAATAATGGTGGTGGTCACTACAACCACTCTTTGTTTTGGAAGGTTTTAGGCCCAAATGCAGGTGGAGCTCCAACAGGTGAATTAGCTGAAGCAATCAATGCTACATTTGGTTCATTTGATGAGTTGAAAAAACAACTTCAAGCTGCTGGTGCCACTCGTTTTGGCTCAGGATGGGCTTGGTTAATTGTTGGTGCTGATGGTAAACTTGCAGTAACTTCTACACCAAACCAAGACAATCCATTGATGGATGTTGCTGAGGTAAAAGGTACGCCTATCTTAGGTATCGACGTTTGGGAGCATGCTTATTATTTGAAATTCCAAAATAAGCGTCCAGCGTATTTAGAGGAAATCTTTAATGTTATCAATTGGGATGCCGTAGCACAAAACTATGCTGCAGCTAAATAGTTGATCATTTGATAGAACAATAGAAAAGCGACAATAAGTTATTATTGTCGCTTTTCTATTTTATAAACAAAACCTAGTTGGTATTTGTTTATAGGGCATGAATTTAACTCCAATAATTCAGGGAACATAAAAGGAAAGAAGAAGGGTAATTATTTATGAGAAATATTCTGATACTTTTAACAGCACTTTTTGTATTGAACTCCTGCCAGGGGCAGCAGCAGGGGCATCGGGTAAAGAAACCTGATTTCACCAAATTACCTGAAAAAAATACGGCGAGTTTGGATACGGCGACATTTGCTGCAGGATGTTTTTGGTGTACTGAGGCTCAGTTTAAGGAGTTAGAGGGTGTTGTACATGTGGTTTCGGGATATACCGGTGGATGGGTAGCAAACCCAAGTTATGCGCAGGTTTGTACCGGGAGTACAGGGCATGCGGAAGCAACCAATATTATTTTTGATCCAAAAGTGATCAGCTACGATAAACTATTGGAGGCCTTTTTTGTAGCACACGATCCAACGGAGCTCAATCGTCAGGGAAATGATGTTGGCACCCAATATCGTTCGGCTATTTTTGTGCACAATAAAGAGCAGCTTGATAAGACGCAATATTATCTTTCGACGTTAGAAAAGGAGCATGTTTTCAATAAACCTATTGTAACCGAAGTAGTTCCGGCAACCGTATTTTATCCAGCAGAGGACTATCATCAAGATTATTATAGATTAAATGGAAAAGAACCATACTGCCAATTGGTGATTAAACCGAAATTGGAAAAATTTAAACGTATCTTTTCCAAGGTGCTCAAAGAAGGACAGTAACTTTGGGTATTCATAAAATTTGAGGTAATTTTACTTCTATTAACGCTATTTAGTGTCATGCTAACAGGTTGAAACCATGGTTTCTGATGAAAATAATGGAATGAACAAACTTGATCCCTTCATGATTCATAAATAGTATTTTTTGGATGAATAATTAATAATTGTAATATGTCTAAAGGATTTTTTACAGTTCCTGTTCCTACCAACGAACCGGTGTACACATACGCTGTCGGAACGAAAGAACGTAAATTGTTGAAAGCAGCAATTGATGAGGCACGTTCGAAACAAATCGATATCCCAATGTATATTGGTGGTAAAGAAATCACTACTTCTAAAAAAGTAAACTTAGCTCCTCCACATGACCACCAACATATTTTAGGTCAATACAATCAAGGCGATAAATCTCATGTAACAGATGCAATCAATGCAGCTTTAGCGGCGAAAAAGGATTGGGAAAATCTTACTTGGGAAGATCGTGCTGCGATATTCTTAAAAGCTGCTGAATTGATTTCAGGTAAATACCGTTATGAGTTGAATGCTGCTACAATGTTGGGACAATCGAAGAACCCATATCAGGCAGAAATTGATTCGGCATGTGAGATTGTAGATTTCTTGCGTTTCAATGTACAATACATGAGCGAAATCTATAAACAACAACCTCCTATATCAGGTAAAGGTGTGTGGAACCGTGTAGAACAACGTCCTCTTGAAGGTTTTGTATTTGCATTGACTCCATTCAATTTTACAGCGATTGCGGGTAATCTACCTTCCTGTGTCGCAATGATGGGGAATGTTGTGGTATGGAAACCATCCAATACCCAAATCTATTCAGCAAATGTATTGATGAAAATTTTCCGTGAAGCTGGTCTTCCGGATGGTGTTATCAACTTGGTGTATGTTTCAGGTCCTGACGCTGGTGATGTGATTTTCCAACACCCAGATTTCGCAGGTATCCACTTTACTGGTTCAACAGGAGTATTCCAGGATATCTGGAAGACGATCGGTAACAATATCCACCGTTATAAGACGTATCCACGTATTGTTGGTGAGACTGGTGGTAAGGATTTTATCGTTGTACACCCTTCGGCCGATTTAAAAGCTGCAAATACAGCTTTGGTTCGTGGTGCTTTCGAATACCAAGGTCAAAAATGTTCTGCGGCATCGCGTGCATACATTCCTAAATCCTTGTGGCCTGCATTGAAAGAATCTATGACGACTGACGTAAAATCTTTTACAATCGGTGGAACAGAAGATTTTACAAACTTTTTCAATGCTGTAATTGATGAGAAGTCATTTGATAAATTAGCGAAGTATATCGACAGAGCTAAAGAATCTAATGACGCAGAAATTGTAGTTGGTGGTACATACGATAAATCTAAAGGATATTTCATTCATCCAACAATCATTGAGGCTTCAAAACCAGATTACGAGACAATGGTTGAGGAATTGTTTGGACCTGTCCTGACCGTATATGTTTACGAGGATGCTAAGTTTGAAGAAACCTTAGATATTGTTGATACAACATCTATTTATGCCTTGACTGGATCAATCATTGCGCAAGATCGCTATGCCATTAATTTAGCAACAGATAAATTAAGACATGCCGCTGGTAACTTCTACGTGAATGATAAGTGTACAGGTGCTGTCGTAGGTCAACAACCGTTTGGTGGTGCTAGAGGCTCGGGTACAAACGACAAAGCGGGATCAATGATCAATTTGCTTCGTTGGGTGTCTCCTCGTACAATCAAAGAAACATTTAATCCAGATACAGATTATAGATACCCTTTCTTGGAAAAGGGAGAATAAGGAAGCTCGCATAGCAGCTTTCTTCAATCAAAATAGAAAAGGGCGCTTATTAAGCGCCCTTTTCTATTTCTTAAATAATCCCAGTTCTGTGCCATCGTCTCTAGTCATCCGTATGTTCAATGACTTGTTGTTCCCGGCTACATCGATGATAGTTCTTTTCCCAACTTTTGGACCTCCCCCTATAAATACAGGATAATTGTGGTCTTTATCTGCAGGGTAGTAGCCATATTGATGTGTATGACCAGAGATCATGGCATCAATTTTATATTTCTGAAACAAGGGATGGAAACATGCTCTGTTATTCAAGGTACCATGCCAGTCATCCGAATGAAAAATCGGTATATGGCTAATGACAACAGTGTGCTGTGCACTCTTTCTTTCCTTGGATTGTAGAACCTTTTCCAGCCATTGAGCCTGTTCTTTTCTGTAGTTATCATAATCGACTGTTCCGGCGTATACCTCATGATTGTCAGGCTTGTCTTCGCCACTGTCCAGCATGATCCAAAAAATAGGACCTCTTTTAAAGGCTTGGTAATACTTGTTGTCAGGATAACCAAAATATCTTTTGAAATTACGTGCGAAGGATCCCCTTGTCTCATGGTTTCCCCGATTCATAATGAATGGTTTTCCTGTCGCAAAAAATTCAATTGGCTTTAGTAGTTTCTCCGTAATATCTTGCTGATTGGTGACATAATGAAAGGAATCACCATTCAGTACAAAAAAATCGTAGGGTGAAATATCCTGATGCGGAATAAGGTCACGATAACTGCTTTTTTCCTCATGTACATCGTTATAGACAAGACAGCGAATCTGTTCTTGATTGTTCTTGGCTAATTTGGCCTCGAAAATAGGGGTTTCTATTTCTTGGCCGTATACGATTTTATAAGGATCGAATTTTTGCACTTCCTTCGCTTTGATGCGATAACGAAATGAACGCGGTGCGTCTTCAATTGTAAAATGAAAAAAATCAGTATTGGCATTGATCATCCCATCTTCGGATTGGTAGATCTTTTTTTGGACATTCCCTCCATTGTCCAGTATCTCGAGCCAAGCAAAGGCATCTTTGCTCAAAATCGTAAAAATACTGATTCCTGTTTCGGTTTGATTTTGTAGATAGGCAGGTACGACAAAACTGAACTCGCTTTCTGCCTCATTTGCGTCTTTTTCTTGCGCGACGCTTATATTAGGTAATGTAATCCCGGCCAGAGCCAGGGATTCTAAGAATCTTCTTCTGTTAAAATTCATATTTAAGATCACAAGTGGTTATTTAATGTTTATCTCGACATATAATGGCCGATGATCACTCGCATATTGTTCGTTCAGAATACGGTGGTTGGAGAACTTTGCGGCAGATGGTGTATTGATCATGATATAGTCGATTTCAGTAGTGGGTTTATCTTGAGGAAACGTAAATCCGTTAGCAATGCTGCTTTTTGTGAATATTTTGCTAAGTTCAGTAATCGCTGGATCATTGGGTTCTGAGTTTAAATCACCGACAAGGATAGTGGGTAACTTTTCGTTTTTGAAACGCTTGGTGATGAATTTTGCCTGTTCGATTTTGTTTTTGTCTTTCAGGTCAAGGTGTGTATTTGCAAATAAGATTTTCCTTTTGTGTATCGTGACTTCTATTACAGATAAACTACGTGTTTCGCTTTGCACAGGGGAAGGTAGAAAGTGTTTCTCTACACGTTCAATTGGATTTTTTGATAAGATGGCGGTACCATATTCACCTTTATCCAGGTCTATCCCTTTGGAAAAGATATAGTGCATGCCTGTTAATTCGGCTAATTTTTTGGCTTGATTTTCAAAGTATGATCTACCGAGATTGACATCGATTTCCTGAAGACCTACGAGGTCAGCTTTTGAATTTTTAATAATTTTGGCAATTGTGTCAAGGTTGACAACTGATTCTTTTTCGGTGGGTGGGTTTCCGTGGTGGATATTAAAGGAGAGTATGCGTATCGTTTGTGCATGTAGATGAAATACTGAGCCTAGCAGTATTAAAAGAAATAGAATTAGTTTACGATTCATTGTTTATATTAAGTTTAGCATTGGATGTCAGGCGTTTTTGGCTCGACCTGCTAAAATTAATAAAATCTATTAGTACAAATTGAAAACTTTGGACATGTAACAAAATAATCATCTAAGCACTTGAATTTTCGCAAAAAAAATAGCCATCCTAAACAGGATGGCTACCTACATTATACTAATTTTTACAGCAACTAGTCTTCGTTTTCCTCGATGTTAAGCATTGGATCTTCTCCTGTCACTTCAGCTCGGATTTTAGCTTCAAGTTCGTCCATTAAATCCGGATTGTCGAATAATAAGGCTTTAACAGCATCTCGACCTTGTCCTAATTTGGTCTCACCATAGCTAAACCAAGAGCCTGCTTTTTTAATAATACCATATTCAACACCTAGATCAATGATTTCACCTACTTTAGAGATACCTTCACCAAAGATGATATCAAATTCCGCTATGCGGAACGGAGGTGCAACTTTATTTTTTACAATCTTCACTTTTACGCGGTTACCCGATACTTCATCAGAATCTTTGATTTGTGATGTGCGACGGATATCTAAACGTACAGAAGCGTAGAATTTTAATGCATTACCACCAGTTGTTGTTTCTGGGTTGCCAAACATCACACCAATTTTTTCACGCAATTGGTTGATGAAAATACAACAACAGTTTGTTTTTGAAATTGTACCTGTCAACTTACGTAAAGCTTGTGACATCAAACGAGCTTGAAGCCCCATTTTAGAATCACCCATTTCGCCTTCGATCTCACCTTTTGGCACCAAAGCGGCAACGGAGTCAATAACAATAACGTCGATTGCACCAGAACGGATTAGGTTATCAGCAATTTCTAAACCTTGCTCACCATTATCTGGTTGAGAAATCAATAAATTTTCTACATCTACGCCTAATTTTTGAGCGTAATATTTATCAAAAGCATGCTCAGCATCAATGATTGCTGCAATACCGCCTTTTTTTTGTGCTTCGGCAACAATGTGAGTTGCTAAGGTAGTTTTACCTGAAGATTCAGGTCCATATATTTCAATGATACGGCCTTTTGGTACACCGCCAATTCCTAAGGCGATATCCAAGCCTAGAGATCCTGTAGAAATAGCTTCGATCGGCTCAACAGCAGTATCACCTAATTTCATAATTGAACCTTTTCCAAAGTTCTTTTCCAATTTATCTAACGTCAGCTGTAAAGCTTTTAGTTTATCTGTGTTGCTCATATTTTTAGTATATATTTCTCAAAATTAAAAATTAAAAATCATAAACCAAATATTTTCACTAAAAAAATTAGTTTTTTGTCTCTGGTATAGCTGAGACACTTTTTATATGGTGATTTTTTTCAAAGTATTTGCACATATAAGTGATAGGGCATTTCTCACACAGTGGTTTTCGGGCCAGGCATATATAACGCCCGTGTAAGATAAGCCAATGATGGGCAATGGCAATCGTGTCTTTAGGTAGATTTTTTACCAATTGTTTTTCCACAGCTAATGGTGTTGTTGCACGATAAGTTAGCCCAAGACGGTTTGCAACACGAAAAACATGGGTATCTACGGCCATAGCGGGATTATGATAAACAACAGAGGAAATGACATTAGCTGTTTTTCGACCTACACCTGGAAGTTTCACAAGATCCTCAATTTTTTCGGGTACAATATTGTCGAACTTTTCAATCAGTAGCTGAGCCATCCCCACAAGGTGTTTGGCCTTGTTATTCGGATAGCTTACAGATCGTATATAGCTAAACACCTCGTCTACGCTGGAAGCTGCCAAGCTGTGTGCATCTGGGTAGCGTGCAAACAACTTGGGCGTGACTTGGTTGATCCTTTTATCTGTACACTGTGCAGATAAAATAACGGCAACCAGTAATTCAAAGGGATTACTATAGTTGAGTTCTGTCTGTGCGTCAGGACTATTTTTGGAGAAATAATCTACGAAAGCCTTGTATCGTTCTTGTTTTAACATCGGTTCAAAACTAGCCAAAATTTCCATCAAAAAAGAAATTTTGAAACCTAGTAGAAGGAGAATAATCTGATTTTAGTTTGTGGAAGGTAAGGCGAGTCACAGCAGTTTTACACTATAGCTGATCATGGATGTCGTAAGGTGAAAAAGAAAGGCCTAATCTCCAGATTAGGCCTTTCTTTTTTCTAGTTGTTTAGAATATACAAGGATATTCTCAACACATCTTCTGCTTGGATGAAGCAACATTTTTGGTAATTGAAGTTTCAATTCATTTTCTATGTCCTCGTCTGTCATTACCTTTTCGTTTTGGGTTAGCAAATTTTGAACTTCGTTTTCTGATTGGGTAAAGTTTTCTACCATAAGCATCTGTTGTTTTGTTTCTGTAAGTTAATTAATTAAACGGACAAAAGATAGTTTTGGTATAAAAAACGAGAAAATATTTATTTTTTCTTTCTGTTAGTATATTCCTCCGCTTTTATGATAGCGTTATATGCATTAACGATTCCTCCAGTGACCGAAATGTCTGCTAATCGAACCGTTTTGCTGGCATCTTCACCAACTTTTACCTGTACCAGTTGATTCGGCTTTTCTACCGATTCCATAATAATTTGTTTCGTTTCCACAGCGCTCAAATTAGGGTAATAAGAACGAATCATGGCGGCCAGACCAGCGACAACGGGAGCAGCCATACTTGTGCCCTGTTCTTCTTTATACTTGGAATCTGGTACCGTTGAGTTGATGTGGACGCCAGGCGCGAAAACATCGACAGTTTTTTTACCATAATTGGAAAAATCGGCTAATAGTTCATTGTCCAAATAAAGGCCGGTTGCACCCACTGTGATCCAAGCATTAGCAATCCCGGTTGTATCACCTTTTACATCCGTATAATACTTCATCGGAAAATTAGGCTCTATATCGTTATCTTCACTGTCATTCCCTGCGGCATGTACCATCAGGACATCTTTGGATTCAGCATATTTGATGGCATCGTCTACGGCCTGTTTATTATAGGCATAACTTTTTCCAAAGCTCATGTTAAGTACTTTAGCGCCATTGTCTGCTGCATAACGAATGGCATTTGCGACGTCTTTATCACGCTCATCACCATCAGGGACAAGTCTAACTGTGAGTATTTTAACATTGTCCGCTACGCCGTTGATACCAACATTATTATTACGTTTTGCACCAATGATTCCAGCGACATGGCTACCATGTAATGCGTCCGGTCCTTTTACATCTGCATTTCCGTAGTATCGCTCTGAAGCATCTTCATAATTATCTCCAACAATAGGTCGAGAATCGTATGCTTTGTTTAAATGATAATCAACTTGATTGTTGAAATATTTTGCACCTTCGGTGATATCATCAAAAAATTTGGCGAAGCCGCCGTTGTTGATTTCATCCTTTGCATAGCCAAGTGCGATACGTTGCGTGTTTGTGGTTGCTTTGAAATTGTCTATATCCTCCTGTGTGATATCTTCGGGCTTTTTACCTATTTCACGTACCACAGCGTCTATGTTGCGTTTGAGCGCATCGTAGGAAAATTGGCCCATCTTAGCTTCTTCTAGCTTGTTTTTATATTTGGCAAGCATCTTTTGATAACTAGCGAAAGCTTTTCGATCAGTTTCATTGAGTTCTGTTGCTGCTGTGATGTTTGCAAACTTTTTGTCCAGAACCCTAAGCTGTCTTGTCAATTCTAGGTTATCGAACTGAACATCCTTTCCATCGGCGTTTCCAATAAAATTCCAGCCATATTTATCATTGATATAACCATTGCCATCATTATCTATACCGTTTGCAAGACTATCCTTCACATTGATCCATACAACATCTTTGAGATCCTCGTGATAAACATCAACACCTCCATCCAATACCCCAACAATGACTGGAGTGGATTTTCTTCCTTTCAATAAAGTTTTATACGTTTTTTCGGTACTGATTCCCATGACCCCATCTGTTTTATAATCCAAATTGAACCAATTTGCTGGAATGGTATCGGATTGTCCGAAAGAGATAAGGGGCAATGCGCCCAAAGTAAGTAGATATAGTGATTTTCTTAAATTCATATGTACAAAATTCTTGATAGGTGTTCCGCTTTCATTTGTATCAAAGAACGCGTTCCACCTGATTATTCTCTCCTGTTTATTTAAATTTTCTTCATGAGCGTGTAAGCTCGCATATTCCTGCCTATAGCAGAATAGCAAAGATAATGCTAATGCCTCTTCTGAACTGTTAATTTTTATTAAAAGTATTTATAATCCATATCTCTTAGCAAATTGTTGACGAAATATCTTAAATTCAAACCATTTCAAGGAGTTTCCTGTGTTAGTTGATTGATCCAGGTAGCAGAATAAGAAAGTATGTATATTGAGTAGCATATAAGAAAACGAATGCAACAAAATAAGAAAATAGTTTGGCCTAATGTGATGGCCCCAGTGGCAGCAATTTACCCTCATGTCAGAAAGATACATGATGATACTGTGCAAGATGATTATTACTGGATGATTGATTACTTTAAAAAAGGAGAAAAATCGCAAGAAGTTATTGACTACCTGGAAGAGGAAAACAATTATACCAATTTAATGCTTCAAGATACCGAAGATTTACAGGAAAGTCTTTTTCATGAATTGAAATCCCGGATTAAGGAAAAGGACGAGTCTGTGCCTTATTACAAAAATGGCTACTTTTATTATAGCCGGACGGAAGAGGGAAAACAATATTTTAAATTCTGTCGGAAAAAGGGGACACTGGAATGCGAAGAGGAAGTGCTGTTGGATGTAGATCAGCTTGCCGAAGGGCATGCATATTATACGGCAAAAGGATTTTCTGTGAGTCCGGATAATCGTTTGCTAGCCTTTAGTGTGGATACTGTCTCTCGGAGAGAATATACCATATTTATCAAAAATATCGAGACCGGAGAAATCTATCCCGACCAGATAAAGAATACAGAGGGAGCCGCTATTTGGGGAAATGATAATCGAACCTTGTTCTATACGGCCAAGAATCCTGTTACCTTGCTTAGTGAAAAGATTATGCGGCATACACTGGGGGGCGATCCTGCAGCAGATGTGCTTGTGTATGAAGAAAAAGATAACACAAATTATATCGGAGTTGGTAAATCCAAAAATGGAAAATATGTTATGATCAATTCTGAAGGGACATTATCCTCAGAAATTTGGTTATTAAATGCTGACTCACCGCAATCGGAATTTCGTATTTTTCAGCCTAGGATACAGGATGTTCTCTATTCGGTTGTTGCATTGGAAGATCGGTTCTTAATACTTACCAATGATGGAGCTATTAATTTCCGAATCATGCAATGTCCCTTAGATCGTACAGATCGCAGCCACTGGCAGCCATTCATAGACCATCGACCGGATGTATTGGTCAGCGATATTGAAGAGTTTAAGGATTTTCTGGCGATTGCTGAAAGGAAAAATGGATTGACCCAATTGGCAATTTATAATTTAAAGAGTCAGCATCAGCACTATTTGGATTTCGGAGAAGTTGCCTATACGGTATACCCGGGTATTAATGTTGAATACAACAGTGATAAGTTACGATATGGCTATACTTCTTTAGTGACACCAAGCTCAGTCTATGAATATGATATGGCTAAGCAGAAGAAAATATTGTTAAAGCAACAGGAGATTTTGGGAGGGTATGACCAAACCGCGTATATCACCGAACGTGTTTTTGCAACAGCAAGAGATGGTGTTCAAGTGCCCATCTCTATTGTTTATAAAAAGGGAACCAAA
>NZ_DKSP01000054.1:0-11485 GCF_002472745.1 Sphingobacterium sp. UBA7253
TCTGCAGATCACCACTTAAAAGCGGCGTCTGACTGGACGAGTAAGTTCATCTATCCTCCTTACGATTTCAGTATTGCAAACTCAATGATTACAAACTTCCATACACCAGAATCCACACTTTTAGTAATGATTGCTGCGTTTGCAGGCTACGAAAATGTGATGAATGCCTATGAAGTTGCTGTAAAAGAAAAGTATAGATTCTACAGCTATGGCGACGCTATGTTAATCGTTTAACGATGTGGCTTAAAAGATAAAATAAAAAAACGTGGATAGCCTTAAACTATCCACGTTTTTTTAAATAGTAACCTTTCAATAACAACATGAACTTTGTAATTATCGTTGCTGCCGGAACCGGAAACAGAATGAATAGCGATCTTCCAAAGCAGTTTCTTGACTTAAATGGACTGCCGATTGTTATGCATACAATTAATCGATTTTGCCAATCAGAAACCATTTCGGAAGTTATTTTGGTCATCAGCGAGCCAATGGAAAGTTTTTGGACCGAACTGTGTTTGAAGCATCAGTTTGATCGCCCTATACATATCGCTTTTGGCGGACAAACCCGCTTCGAAAGTGTAAGGAACGGAATAGATTACATTCAGCAAAATTTTGATATCGGTCCAAAAGACTATATTGCGGTGCACGACGGAGCTCGGCCTATCATCACTGAAGCTCTTATTAAAAAAGCCTTCCAGGGGGCGTATGATCATCAGGCAATTGTCTTAGCACAAAAGAGCATTGAATCAGTTCGGATGGGAGACACCACATCCAACTCTGCTGTTGATAGAAATCATACCTGGTTAGTACAAACTCCACAGGTTTTTCATGGAGAATTGCTTCTAAAGTCCTATCAGCAAGCCGAAGATCCCCTTTTTACAGATGATGCGTCGGTGGTAGAGAAAATGGGCAAGCGTATCGCTATCATTGAAGGTGACTCCAGAAATATAAAAATCACCTACCCTCAAGACTTACAAATTGCCCAGTTCTATCTGAATTTGATTTAATGGATTAAGCATTGCCACGAATAACGCGCAATAAAACCACAATAATAGCAATGACCAAAAGGATGTGGATAATGTTATTGCCAGCCGCATAACCTCCAAAAAAACTTATCGCCCAAATGATAACTAAGATAACGGCGATGATATACAGTAAATTTCCCATTTCTTTATAATTTAATACCTAAATCTATTTTTTATAGGTATAACAACGAAAAAAGAACTATAGTTTTATTTTAAATGGATTAGCTAATTTCAAGCTGTAATCTATCGTAGGCTAAAAACATGTTTTCGGGCAATTCTCTGGAAACAGCTTCATGCAGTCCCATTCGATGCCCTATATGTGTAAAATAGGTTTTATCGGCATGAATATCATAGGCAAATTCAATCGCCTCATCCAATGTTAAATGTGAAATATGAGATTCCTTTTGCAAAGCATTTACCACAAGAATCTTTACTCCTTCCAATAATTTCCGTGATTCTGCGCTGATAAATTTCGCATCAGTAATGTAGGCGAAATCTCCGATCCTAAAACCCAAGACTGGCATTTTATAATGGAGAACCTCAATAGGCATAATTTCTTTTCCAAATAAAGACAAGGGTACACCGGCCTTTATCTCTTCCAAATCCAACCGCGGAGCTCCGGGATATTTAACTTCTGTAAACGCATAATAAAATTCTCGTCTGAGCGCTTCATGGAGAGCTGCTGTACCGTAAATAGAAATTGAGCTATGCTGCTGATAATTAAATGCCCTTACGTCATCTAAACCAGCAATATGGTCTTTATGTGAGTGTGTCATTAACACCGCATCCAAATGCATAACTTTCTCGCGCAACATCTGATACCTAAAGTCTGGGCCAGTATCCACAACCAATGTATGTTGATTGTATTCAATAAGAATAGAAGAACGTAACCTCTTATCACGTCTGTCTTCAGATTGACAGACCTGACATTGGCATGCTATTACAGGTACCCCTTGTGATGTTCCGGTTCCTAAAAATGTTATTCTCAAGCTACAATTTTTGATTTCAATATTTCTTCATAAATCGGAAGAAGTTTTTCAGAAATGGCCTCCGAATCAATTTCAATATCCAATAATATGTTCCACAATGACTGGATTTTTATTTCAAGATTCGAAAACTTATTGACTACTACAACTTTTGTCGTCTGCAACATACAAGCGCCTGTGCGGAATGAACCTTTCTCGTATCTAACTTTATACCCTTGCTCCTTAAAAAACTCTTCTAACTTAGTTAAACTGCTTTGTGTAAACGGCAACAAAATCTCTCCTTCCTTTTAAATTTCTACCTCAGTCTTCCAAACTTAGATAAATTTGATTTTATATACAAATAAAATCACTGCTACTCATCAACGCGCCAACTTAAGAAGTTCATTGCCAAAAGTATCCCAGCTGTATTTCCTTTTTTCATCGATAATATTCGTTCTAAATTGCTCTTCTTTGTTGTAATGGTAAAATGAAAAAATACCGTCGGCTATTTGACAGGCATCAGGTTCCACAACATAACCAACGTAGCCATCTTGAACCAATTCCGGCAATCCCCCAACATTACTCACAATCATGGGAAGATCAAAATGATAAGCAACTTGGGTGATTCCACTCTGCGTAGCGCTACGATAAGGCAATACAACGCAATCCGCAGCTGAAAAATAACGTCCCACCTCCTGATTTGGAATAAAATCGGTATGCATAAAAATAAACTCTTCGAGTTTATACTTTTTTATAAGCTCCAGATAGGGAGCAGGATCACCATAAAATTCTCCGGCAAGCAATAATTTAACACCGAGATCGCGAACCTTGGAATTAGCTAATGCTTCCAGCAAGATATCTAAGCCCTTGTATTGACGAATAAAACCAAAAAACAATACGACTTTATCCTCTTCGGCAATCTTAAGTAATCGACGTGCTTCCTTTTTACTTTGATGCGCACCATAGTTATCGTAGAGGGGATGCGGCGTATATACCGCTGGCATTTTGGGGCTTAACATTTTCAGATCTGCCAGCACACTTTTACTCATAGTGAGACAAGCATCAACAGATTTCAAAAAGTAGCGGATCAACATCTTATCCCCTATGCGCTGTTCATGAGGGATTATATTATCAGCGATACATACAATTTTAGTATGTTTATTTTTTCGAACCTGTCGCTGGATTGTTCCCAAACAAGGCCCAAAAAATGGCATCCAAAATCGCACGATAAGCAAATCGTAGTTCGCCTTCCTAAGCTCCCTACCAACCTTTATCCAATTAAGTGGATTAATAGAATTCACTATTGTTTTAATATGAAGACCGGTTGGTGCAGGCTCATCTGAATATTGGGACTTCCCAGGGAAAAGAAAATTGGGATACTGTAGACTAAAGGAATAGATATCCACTTCATGACCTAACTCCTGAAAATGGAATGCCAATCGTTCATTAAAAGACGCTATCCCCCCTCCCCTCAATGGATAGGCGGATCCTAAAATCACAATTCGCATAATTATTTAGATGACTTTCTCAATTTGATAATCATTCCGATCGGAGCTGCTTCTAGAGACTAATTCTGCCAAGAAACCTGTCAGAAATAATTGTGTTCCCAAAATAATCGCTGTCAGCGCAAAGAAAAATAATGGTTGATCTGTTATATCTCTAAATGGTGTACCGCTAGCTATACTCATGAGTTTGTGGCAAATCAGATAAATGGAGATAAATAAACCTGCAAGAAAACTAATCACCCCCATAACACCAAAAAAGTGCATCGGTCTTTTCGCAAATTTGCCGACAAAAAATATGGATAATAAATCCAAGAAGCCTTTCACAAAACGGCCCGGCCCAAATTTAGTTGTACCGTATTTACGTGGGTAATGCTGTACAACCTGTTCCTGTATATTGGTAAATCCAGCCCATTTCGCAATAACGGGTATATAACGATGCATCTCGCCATAAACCTCAATGTTTTTAACAACATCTTTTTTATAAGCTTTAAGACCACAGTTAAAATCATGCAGGTTATGAATTCCAGACATAGATCTTGTTACCCCATTAAACAATTTGGTTGGGATTGTTTTGGTCAATGGATCATAGCGCTTTTGCTTCCAACCCGATACTAAATCCGCTCCCTTGTTCACGATCCGATCATACAGTTCAGGAATCTCATCTGGACTATCCTGTAGATCAGCATCCATTGTAATAACAACATCGCCCTGTGCAGCAGCAAAGCCTACATTTAAAGCCGCAGATTTTCCATAGTTGCGTCGGAACTTTATCGCAGAAATATTCGTGTTCTTTAACTTCAACTCTTCAATAACTTTCCAAGAATTATCTTTACTCCCATCATCAACTAAAATAATTTCATAGGAAAAATGATTGGCCGCCATAACACGGTCGATCCAAGCTGTCAATTCGGGTAAGGATTCTTCTTCATTAAATAAAGGAACAACAACAGAAATATCCATGTGAATGTTAATCATGCTAAAAATGTAGTATTATAATACCAACAAAGGTATTACTTTTTCAGTAATACCTTATAGGGTCAATTTTATTTTATTAAACACTAATTGGTCTCTTGCTTAATCACCAATTTTTCTCGTTTTGTCAAGGCTGATAATAGTAATGCAAAAACAAATTGAAACATCAATGTGATTGCCAATCCTTTGAACACCTGTCCTAAGGTTATCTTTCCTATAGCATCAACTTGCTTTTCAAGTTCTGCGATTTTTGAATCTATAACTTCATCTGGCACGTTGTTTTTCTCCATATACTCAATGGTAACATTAATTGTATGCGTCACCACCTTTTCTTGTAAAGTTGGATTAATGAAATTAACATAGAGTTGCGTACCAATAGTGGAAATAATCGTAGAAATAGCAAGCATCATAAAGATCGATTTCAATGCTATAGAAAAGTTCCAGTATCCACCATTTGCTTTCCTAAGAGAGAAGGCGAACAGCGCAGAGATAACAACAAAAATCCCCGTATTAACAATAAATGACATCGACATTACCCCCCAAAAGGAATTTAAGTCTTTGACAACAAACAAAACAACTAATCCTAGAATAAAAGAAATTATTCCTAAAATAACACCATAGATAATACTTTTCTTTTTGTCGATTACCGCATCAAATCCTACATTACTTTGGTTGAATGATTCTGCCATAAAATTATTTGTTATAGTAAGTACTAATTATTTGGTAAAGGGCGATATCAAAAGCCTTATTGGAAGAAGCGTCAGCATACTCTTCAAATTGTTTTTCAGATGGTTTCAACTCGCTAAAGAAACTCATAATAGGATAGAAAAGTTCATAAACTTCGCTTCTCGGATTTATTCCCTTTCCTACTTTTGCAATTTCGGCATACGGGCTATCTACTACAATCTGATTAGCAATGATATCTTCATAAATTTCATGCTCGTCTTGGAATTCATCTTCGTCAACCAGTAAAAATTCTTTTAGGAAATCATCCAATTCAGGTTCAATCTCATCATCCTTACATTCCCCTAAATAAAGAAAAATATTCAACAATTCTGTTCCACGATCTATTGTTTCATCTTCGATCGCTTCCCATTCTTCAGAATCCAAATAATCATCTTCCAATTTTAATACGTCATTGGAGAAAAAGTTCATCAATAAAAGATCGACATATACTTCACGAAGTTCGTCAAACAACGGATAGTCATCAAAAGACTGATCCAACAGTTCTAATTTCTCTAGATAACTGGCCTCCGTATTGAATACGCCAATGATCTTTTCAAGAAACTCCGGGGCTGTCGAGATTCCATCAACCTTGCCATAATTTAATATACCTGCCTCAACGGCTGCTTTAACATTTGCTTCCATGGTTTTTAATCGTTTTTAATGATTTGACTATTATTGATGACCAATTCGACAGCGCCTTTTAAGATCTGTCCGAACAATGGAGAATTTTTTGATTTGGATTTATTGGTTTTCTCATCGAAGCTCCAAGTCTTCGCTGAGTCAAATACGACAAGATTGGCTACTGCCCCTTCTTCAATAAGAGGAACGTCAAGTCCTAGAATCTGTCGGGGTCTAACTGAAAGACTATTGACAATTTGTTCTTCGTTTAATCCAGCACGAACCATGAGTGGCAATACGGTCTGTAGTCCAATAATTCCATTTTTTGCAATATGAAATTCTACATTCTTAAATTCTATTTCATGCGGTGTATGTTGCGAAACAACAGCGTCAATAGTACCGTCCTTAATTCCTTTGAGTAATACCTTAAGATCTGCCTTTGTGCGTAACGGCGGACTCACCTTATAATTACTATCAAAACCGACAATATCTTCGTCAGTAAAGACCAATTGATGTGCAGCAACATCACATGTCACTGGAAGACCTTTTGCTTTAGCTTTTTTTATCAGGTCAACGGCTTCCGGTGTGCTAATGGATGCAAAATGAATTGGAGCTCCGGTATATTCCGCCAAATACAGATCACGAGAAACCATTAACGATTCGGCAAGATTGGGAATACCCTTCATCCCCAAATAAGTACTCATCGCACCTTCATTCATTTTGTTTCCACCTGCCATAGATTCATCTTCAGCATGTGAAAAAATCAACCCATCGAATCCCTTCGCATATAACAACGCTCTGCTCATTAATCCTGCCTGCTGTACACTCCTATTTCCATCACTGAAAGCGACAGCACCCGTTTGCTTCATATCAAATAGCTCGGCTAGTTCCTTTCCTTCTCGCTTTTTACTGATAGCTCCAATTGGATGTACATCAACAAGATTCCCTTTCGCTGTATTGACAATAAGTGCAACTTCAGAACGGCTTTGAATCGCCGGTTCGGTATTTGGCATTACAGCAACTCCAGTAAATCCTCCCGCTGCTGCTGCTGCGGTTCCACTTACAATGTCTTCCTTGGTTTCTAATCCAGGTTCTCCAAAATTGGCATGTAAGTCAAAAAAACCTGGCGCTAAAATTTTTCCTGCGCCATCGATGGTCTCTATGTTTTTATCAGCTACTTTGACAGATTTCCCAATCTGCGCAATCTTTCCCTTTTCGATAAATACATCAACTTGCTGCTGATGAAATTCATTACCAGGTAAAATTACTTTAACAGAAGTAATCAATAAGCTTTTCATATATGAATGTGATTGAAATTAAAAGGATACAACTTATTTATCGAAGCATATAGCGTGCGCAGTGTTAACAGACAAACGGTGGCTTTATCACTATAAATTATATAGCTGCAAATAACTTTTTCGCGTGATGCCTGTGATTGCTTCATTTCGAGAAACAAAGTTACAAAATACAAATTTATTAAAGAACATTAAAAATAGATTTCAACGAGGAATAACTAGGCATTTTCTCCCCACTGATAATGTTTAAATTCAAACCCTGCAAGACTCAAAATCCGATCAACCACAGTTTCTGCAACATCCTCCAAAGTCTTTGGCAAACTATAGAATGAAGGTGATGCAGGGCAAATGATACCTCCGGCCTCTGTCACCAATTTCATGTTTTGAATATGTATAATACTTAGCGGTGTCTCACGGGTAACCAAAATCAATCTTCGTCGTTCTTTTAGCATTACATCTGCCGCGCGAGTTGTCAGATCAGAAGAAATTCCGTGGGCGATCCTTGATAATGTCCCCATTGAACACGGACAGACAATCATCGTATCATAGCGAGCCGACCCTGACGCAAAAGGAGCAAAGAAATCACCCTTATCATAAAATTTGAACGGTACATCCTGATAACTCTCATCGCCTAACTCCGCACGCCATACATCCTTCGCATTGTTCGACATTACAATCCCAACTTCTGCGATCTGTGTTTTTAATACCAATAGTTTTTTAAGTAAAACTTTAGCATAGATTGAGCCGCTAGCTCCAGTAATGGCAATAACAATTTTTCTCTTAGACATCTCTTTTAAAATAATAAAAACAAAGCTATAAAAAAAGGGTCGTAGTGAGAAACACCCGACCCTACATCTACCTATGAAAAACATGCCCTTGGGAGGGGCTTAACAAAAGTACATCTACTTTTTAATTTACAAAAACATTATGCGCATTACTACACATTTGTGTATATAAAATACCCCAAAAATAACTTTTTCCCGGATTTTAAGATCCAATTCACCCCGTAAAAACACCCTTCTTCTAAATTTCAGTTCAATCCCAAGCAAAATTAAATACAAATATTTTCGCAAATCAAACATTTATTCTCATCAATAAAGTCTATTTTAGTGACAACGTTAGACAATTTGTTAAGACATGAACCTTTCCGTTTTAGAACAATATATTGAAGAAGGCAGAAGCCATGATATCGACTTATTATTGATTGGAAATCCCGAACTTTTACAAGAAACAACGAGTCATGGAATTTCTCCCCTCCTATTGGCTTGCTATTATAACAAACCCCAGATCATTCGGACACTTTTACAACACACCAAATCCATGACTATCCATGAGGCCTGTGCGGCCGGGTTAACCTCATACCTGGAGGCTATTATTTTGCAAGCTCCATCTATTGTCAACGAATGGTCATCACAGGGTTTTACGCCATTGACCTTAGCAACATATTTCAACAAAGCAGACATTGTCCGTCTTTTACTATCCAAAAAAGTCAATCCCAATGTCGTAACCAAAAATGAACAACTCACCACTGCGCTACATATTGCTGCGGCAAACAACAATGAAGAGATCGGCAAGTTGCTTATCGATGCTAATGCAAATGTCAATGCCATTCAAGCTACTGGTGAAACTCCACTTCATTTCGCGGCTCAATTTGGTAATATCGACTTTATTGTTGCCTTACTCGAAAATGGAGCCGACACCAGAGTCATCAATATTTCAGGATTAGCTCCAATGGATATGGCATATGAAAAAGGCCATAAGGAGATTGCAGAGATTTTAAAGAATTAATTTCTTTTTAAAATTTCTGATCCTATACTGCAATGAAGGCAGCGCTTCCTATCACAGTAAAATCTCTTTAATTGCAAAATCCCTTGACTTTGCAATGCGCTTTGAACAGGCCAATCATATTGAGTAAATTGTCTCACAACAACATTTTTTTCTGCAGGAAGCTGCTCCAAAAGATCTAGCGCTTTATCAATATATGACTGAATACTAAAATATTTACCGTATGAAAAAAGAAATACGATAATCACGTTAATAACAAGCGTGTCAATAGTTTCTTTACCCAGCCGAACCGATGTTTTTACCTTCGTTTTTGTACCGAAAGAAAAATATCCCCCAAAATAATCACCCGGCGACTCTATCTTAAATAATTTTCGAGCAGCCTCCAAATCATCCACAGCCAAAATCTTAGCAACGCCCAACTCGTTCTTACTAAACAAAAGAGCTAATTGCGTGATTCGCCGTTCAGGAAAATTATAAGGTCTCATTCTCATCCTTTTCCAAACCCCATAAATAGCCTCTATACCATGAATACGTTTTTGATACTCAAATTCACCAGCTAGCCGCTTCATATACTCGCTTTCTTGTCCTTGAATAAACAGCCTGCTGATCCCAAAGAAAAGAGCCTCTATTTTAAATAGGTTGGAACGATATTTTTGTAAAATGTTCCAAGGTAATTTTTCCCCAAGCTCCTGAAATGTATCTGCATTAACTTTTAATCCCATACATCTGCAGATCCATACCCATAAAGTTTTTTCCCAATCCGTATTACATTGTTTTAAGATCACCGACATTTGTTGAAACTTCATTTCTAGGCGTTCAATAGCTAAACTACTCAGCCATATGGATTTTTTAAAAAGATCGACAGAACTAATCTGAAATTCACAAGGTATCGAACTTTTAGTATTCATCATCACTGAATACCGCTCCAAGAGATGCTGTTCCACATATTCCGAAAGCACCAATGTCGGTATAGATGTCCCATCATTTCGGTAGATAACTTTATCATTTTTCCACACCACATGTAAGATAACGTTATTATAAACGACATCTTCTTGATGACAATGTCGATCCCAATCCGAAGATTGGATATGCATCTCGACATGACCAAACCAATCATTATCTTTACACCTAATATGTGACATGAGAAAATCGGGGCCGGAATCTGTATTATATTGCCCCACATGAACAACGACCAAGGGTTCTCCATCAGTAGAATTCAACCCATTTGCACGGAATAGCCGAAGTTTCCAGATAAACTGCATTAAGTTTTCTGTAACTAACATAATTGTAATTTTAGAATTAAATCAACCGGCTATTGCTTATAATTCCTTAAATATACAATTTAATAATTACTGTTTCTTATAGATCTTTAAAAGATCATTGGAAACCAATTTGCTTTCTAGCAATTGTCCTTTAAATTGAGGAGCCTCAATCCCATTCAATAATCTTGTTTCAGACTCAAATACCCTTGCCTCATCCCAGAGATCCGCATCTATAAACATTTGCAGAGTAGCACGCCCTCCTTCTATGATTATTGACTGAACATCCATTAAATAAAGTTGATAAAGAATATTCTGCGGTAAATACAACCCATAATTTTCGAGCTCAATATACTTCACATTTGCTGTCCATTCTGTCTTTTTAGCATTGAACACAATTGTATCAGCTTGATCATTGAGGATATTAGCATCTAGCGGGATAGCAAGATCTCTATCTAAAAGAATACGCAATGGGTTTTTACCCTGCCATTCTCTTACGGTCAGACTGGGATTATCTACGACTGCAGTATTTGTACCAACCAAAATAGCATCTTCCTCCGCTCTCCAACGGTGAACCAACTGTTGGCTTGCGGCATTACTTATCCAAACCTGCTTACCCTCTTGTCCTATAAAACCATCCTTGGTTTGTGCCCATTTTAAAATAACATAGGGACGAAATTGACCGATACGTGTAAAAAACCTACGATTGAGCCATACGGCCTCTTTTTCCAGTAAACCAATTTCAACCTCAATACCAGCTTCCCGTAGTATTTCTACTCCTTTGCCATTGACCTTTGCGAAAGGATCCAAACAGGCTATAAAAACTTTCAAAGGTTTCAGCTCCGCAATCATATTAGCACAGGGTGGCGTCTTTCCATAATGCGCGCAAGGTTCAAGGCTGACATAAAAAGTACTTTCCGCGATAAGCCGCTTTGCCTTTTCCCCATACTTTTGCATAACCTGTTGTACAGCATTGACCTCAGCATGTGGTCCACCATACGGAGAAGTATACCCTTCACCGATAATTTTACCGTCCAAAACAATGACAGCCCCAACCATTGGATTGGGACTCACTGAACCCGCACCCATTTGGGCCAGTTCCAAACAACGATGCATATATTGCCTGTGCATATCCATAGATACAAATCTATGAAAATCGTACCTTTGACACATGAAAATACTTCAAGATTTCGAATTATTATTTCAACACGAGCTTCAGGAGTTATATGATGAGGATGAAATAAAAGCAATATTCTTAATGGTTGTTGCCGAAAAGTTTGGGTTAAATAGAACCAATTATCATTTGAGAAAAACAGATATTGTCAACGAGGCGAATAA
>NZ_DKSP01000054.1:11609-12426 GCF_002472745.1 Sphingobacterium sp. UBA7253
ATTGTCAACGAGGCGAATAAGGCTGAAGTACTTAGCATCCTTCAGGATCTAGAAAAGCACAGACCTATACAGTACATACTCAATAGGGCAGATTTTTATGGTGAAGTTTTCCAGGTCAATGAATCGGTCCTCATTCCACGCCAGGAAACTGAAGAACTTGTCGATCTGATCATCAAAAACCATAAATCTTCTCAAAACCTAAAAATTATAGATATCGGAACTGGCTCTGGCTGCATCCCTATCACCTTATCAAAGCATCTCAATAATGCCCTGGTAACCACGATAGACATCTCAAAAGAGGCGATAAAAACAGCACAGGAAAATGCTAATAATTTAAAAACTCAGGTTCAATTTATCAATGCGGATATATTTGAATGGGAATACATTTTCTCCGACCAACAATACAATATCATTGTATCCAATCCGCCCTATATAACCCCGGGAGAAAAGCAGCATATGAATCAAAACGTATTGGCTTACGAACCTGAGCTCGCATTATTCATTGAAGAAAGCGCTCCGTTGATTTTTTATGATGTTATTTCATCCTTTGCACTGAAACATTTAGCCCCAAATGGAGATCTATATTTTGAAATCAATCAATATCTCGGTGCAGAAATGAAAGAACTTATGGTCAAAAAAGGATTTGAACAGGTCAGACTCATAAAAGATATCAATGGAGCAGACCGAATAATCCATGCAAAAAAAGCGCGATAAAAAATAATCCGTTTATTTATTAAGCAGTTAAGGCCTTTTTATCAAAATTTGCACGCAATAATTTGGCATATATCAAAAGAAATTCTACCTTTGCATCACTTTC
>NZ_DKSP01000053.1:0-27152 GCF_002472745.1 Sphingobacterium sp. UBA7253
GGTTGATTTTTATGCAATTTGTCGATCACAAGATGATGCTTATTCTTTTTGATAAAGGCGGTTACTCGATCTTTATAACTTTGTAGATTTTTAAAATTTGCGATAATATCATACCCAATAATTTCTTCCTTTAAAAGATTATCATCAAGCTTTGTATAAATAGGTTTAATGTTATTCTCCTCTTTGAGCAAGTGTATTAGATCTCGAATTTCCTTTCGTAGATTTTCAATTTTTGATACTGATGCATCTTGCCAAAAATCTATGGAGGCCATCTCTCTTATGACGATTTCTTTAGCAGCGACAGCAGGTACATTTCGCTTTTTTAATAGTCTCTTTCCTATATCCATAAAGTTCTGGATAAGGACGGTCTGCCGCGGAGATTTATTAATCATTGCTCCTTGCAGTTTATAACTATTTAGATCGAATCGTTTAGCCATTTCATCTATGTCTTCAGTGTAAGGAATAAGATGAGACAGTTCCGTTTCTATAGCAATGATAGCAGATTTATTGAGGTTGTCCCACTTGCTTCTATCTGCAAATTGATGCACTACAGCGAGATGCTTTCTGACCTCATACCGAGCTGTATCCAGCTGCGCTACTTTGGCATGTAGTTGATTGATATATTCCTTTGCTAAAGCTAAATCTTGGTTATTGGCATCCATATTCTCCTGAATAAGGTTAGCAACATGTAATTGTTCCAGAAACAACAGTTGACTTAAAGGTCTTTGGGTATTCGTTTGATAACCGTCCGGATTCTCCTGAAAGAACTCAAGGTTTCGGCAGTAGTCAAATAGTAGGAAGAATTTTTTATCCTCATGGGGTCCAAATAAATCACGACGTAAACGAGTACCCCTTCCTACCATTTGCCAAAACTTAGCATATGATTTTACCGGTTTAAAAAATATGAGATTCAGTACGCTAGGCGCATCGACTCCTGTATCCATCATATCGACCGAAATAGCAATCTGAGGTTCTAGTTCTTCTTTGTCATAACAGAACTTTTCAAGTAAATCTTGCGCTTTGTCATTGTAATTGTCAATGACCCGGCAAAAGTTGCCTCCATATTCGGGATAGTTTTTGTTAAATCGCTCTTCGATAAAAACAGCATGACGATGGTTTCTGGCAAAAATAATCGTTTTGCCGACCTTATCTCCAGAAGCTACTTTTAACCCATTATTCATGAGGTGATCCAAAACAAGATCTACTGTAGGTTCATTAAATAAAAAAGAATTAATCTGAGACGCTCCAACTTCAAATTCCTGAAGGGCTTCATCAGATACCGCTGTCAATCCCAACTTTTCCTCTAATTCGGCCTTATCCTCATCGCTTAAATCTTTGTATTTCACGCCATCCCTTACCATCTGTACAGGGACAGCATACGAGCGTGGCGGTACTAAAAAGCCGTCGTTTACGGCAGTATCTAATTCGTAGGCAAAAGTGGGTATATCATCCTCTAATTGAAAAAATGAATACGTATTTTTATCAAGATCTTTTTTGGGTGTAGCCGTTAACCCAATCAATAAACCATCAAAGTAATCGAAGATAGATTGGTATTTTTGATAAATGGAGCGGTGTGCTTCATCGATGAAAATAGCATCAAAGTGACCTACACCATAATCCCGACTTTCGCCCTCCATTTGGTTGTTGATAAGGTTCATCATGGTTGGATAAGTCGAAAAAACAATTCTGGTATGACCTGTTTCTTTTTCTCTGGTCAGATCTACTGCTGACAAGTGAGGTAAATGCTCCTTAAACGCATTTTTAGCCTGTGTGACCAACGCATTTCTATCTGCCAGGAAAAGTATCCGTTTTGCCCAATTGGACTTAGTAAGCATATCCACAATGGCAGCAGCAGTACGTGTTTTACCTGAGCCCGTTGCCATCACCAATAAAGCACGACGATTTGTTCCTCTCAGTTTATCATTCTTCACCGTTACGAAATGCTCCGAAAGTCGCTGTATTGCCTCTAGCTGGTAATATCTCCCCGCGATGGCAGCATTTACTTCAAATTTCCTGATATCCTTTCGCGATTCCCGTCTTTTGATCAATGTTTGTAACTCCGATTTGCTGTAGAAACCGTAAATCTGTCGGGGCGGATAAAACTGATCATCCCATATATACGTTTCATACCCATTGGAGTAAAAAATAATAGGGCGCTGGCCGGTATTTTTTTCTAGACAATCCGCATAAAGTGTGGCCTGGTGTTGACCCTTATGTACATCGTGAAGCGTACTTTTAGCTTCAACAATCGCTAGTGGTTTGGCATCATCGTTCCAAAGGACATAGTCGATGTATCCTTTGCCAGAAGGATTCGTTGATAAAGGCATTCCACTTACTTCAAACTCCAGATCGCGGGGTTTTTGTAGGTTGTCCCATCCAGCTTCTCTCAGATAAAGATCGATGAGCAAGCGACGTGTCTCCAGCTCAGTTATGAGCATAGGCGGCGCTGGTAAAGCGGCGATAACTTGTTCTCGTTCTTCCTTTCTGTTGGCGAGTAGCGATTGTACTTCTTCCAACTGTTTGCGCAACACTTCATTCTGCAGTAAAGCCTTTTGTTTTTCTTTGTAGGCTTCATCTGCAAGCTTTTGAGCCTCTTGATAAGATTGATTTAGTTCTTTAACTTTTTTTACGTTGATATCATCGACCAGACCACGAGGGATTAGATTCTCATCGAATTGTGCTTCTCCCGGAAATCTTTTGGCGTATAATTTTGCTATCCAATGTAAAAAGTTGTACATGCATTTGAGTACATGTAAGGCCTCTGTATCTTTAATTGTTTTTACGGTATTCCCTTTTCCTGCGTGCGAAGCGATATTGCCTAATAAACGAACAGTATTCAATTCTTCACGCACAGAGGACCTTATGTTTTCACGGAATGAGTCCGTATGCAGCAGACTATTGATCGATTTGTCAAATGGCATTTCAAAATCCGAGTCATTGTCGTAAAGCCAAAAAAGCGACATCTCTAGGGTAGAGCGGCATAGCATCGCCGCAAAACGCGGTGCTGTAAAAGTATGCTGTTCTGCCGGTGTGATTTCTTGGTAAATAAGAGGAAACTCTTCTGCTAAAAAGTCAAAATTTGATGCCATTTATTTCTACTCAATTTTCTATCTATATTAATATGGTTTTATCGCTACATGAAAGGATACCCATGGAAGATACATTAATTATCCTTAAATCATTAAGAAAATGCCGGAAACTTTATTTTCTTTTCAAGTTCTTCACGCCACTCATCCTGATGTGCCATTGTTTCATTGATTTTGTCACGATAGTATACCTGATACCAACTCTGTTTATGAAAGCCTTTAATCGCCTTAAAAATACGCTCGGAATGAATCATCAGCTTCTTAAAAAACTCCTCTTTCGGTTCACGATGATTGTTCAATATCTGACTTAGAGACACAGGTGTAATATCCAAATCTTGTGCAAACTGTTGTTGTTTTTCGTAGATGGTATTAATATATGTATTTAAAAATGACGTAAATTGATGTTGCACATCACTTTCAGCGGAGTTCAAGTACTCGTCAATTTGTAGTTTTAGCTGCATCAATTTTGCGCGCATGATATCCTGTTCGGACGTTCTAGCCATCCTATCCTTTCTCGCCTGCATTAACAGTTGAGCATCATTTTGTTTTTCCTCCTGCGAATTATACCTCGCGTCTACGCCATATTCGACCGTATTCAAAAGCGTTGTTTTTTTAGTTGTCATGGTCATAAAGTTCAATTAATTCAAAAATCTCCGGAACCTCTAAACTAAGTGTCACTCCGGTAATATTCATTTTATATTTGTCGATATAATGCTGTGCGATCTGGGTTTTGGGACGTAATGAAATACAGGCCCATTCACCAAAATCACGTACTGCAAGTTTGGCCACGTATGCCAATAAGTTGCCAATAATTCTGTCGTATATTTTAGCTGCCCCCACATTTTCTACCGATGCGGTTAATAACCTCACATGGATCCGCATCTCATCTGGGATTCTTTCAAAAGAAATCAAGCCCAATATATCGTCTTTCCCTTTAATCGTCAATTTAAATATTTCAAAATCAGCTTCCTCATTCCAATCAAAGAAATACCTGTTGGCAGGTAAGTTTTTGAAATCACTCTTTTGAACCGGAGCAATTTCGATTAAATGGGACTGACTTGTAGCGACTTCGATGATATTCACAACACGAATATAACTAAAAAAGTTTACAGATAATGTAAACTTTTTGTTCTAATATTGGATAAAAACGAAAGGAGACTAACTTACCAACTCACCTTCGAATGCTTTCTGCAATAAGGATTGAAAAAGTTCTTCGGATTTCTGTGCATTGATTTGTGCTTTCAGCTGGTTGATCAACTCTATTTTTTTAGCAAAGGCTTCTTGGAGGTGGAGTGGGGGAAGAATTATAGGAAAATCTTGAATATGCTCCTTATTTAACTGACGTTTATCAATTCCTCCCACACAAACACTTCTAATATGGTCACGATATTGAATTGTTGTTAGAATAAATACTAAAAATTCAGGAATTATAAATTTTGAATAGACACGAATTAAGTACACGTGACCATTTAAGTTAGCACAGTCATTTTCACCGCTATATAATGCAGCTCTGCCCAAACTGCTGTTTTCTGTATTAATTCTTCCAGTTTTAGTAATAAGGATATCTTTATTTTTTAAACTAGTATTCTTCATTTTCTTGTGTGTAGCTTCGTCGATATAAGCTATATCATCTAAATCAAGTCTGTTTTTCCACACATTTTGACTTCTAAAGAATTTAATTCCAGACTCTACATATACTTCACTACCGCCTTTGGGTGTATTTCCACTTAAAATCTTGCTACACAATTCCCCTAACTTCTTCACCTCCCAACCCTTCTCATTTCTAACTGGATCGCCGAACATATCGATAAAGATAGCTTGCGCAAGTTCGTCGTATTTGGCTTGTAGATCTTTGTCTTTGCGACGTAGTTCATCTGCCTTGTCCAAGATCGTGGCTATTTTTTCTTGAATAGGTAACGGTGGGAGTGGTATTTCTATTTCTCCTAGAATACCATTATTGATAATTGGAACAACTGCATTGTTTGCGATTGAAGAAAGATGTTTTTGAATAGTTTGGAGGTAATAATATAAGAATTCTATATTGACATCTTCACTAAAAGGGCATAAAGCAGTTATTTGCTGATTTGAGCATGCATCGACTTTGTTGATTGTTAATTTTCCAATGTTTCCAATACAAGTTATAAATAAACTATTTGATGGTATTAAATTAATCTTCCTATCTTTAAGTGCTAATGTGGTAACACCTCTTTCTGATTTTTGAATAAATTTTTCATTGAAGTCACCTGGTGTTAACCACATTAAATCTTCACCAAAATACTCGGCATTTTTTGTTGGAGGAGTTTTGCCAGTAACCAATTTACAAATCTCCTTTAACTTAACTTTCTCCCACATACTACAACAGCCCTTTCAATTCGTCTAACAATGCTTGTCTTTCTTGGTCGATACTTGCGATTTGCTCAAGGATAGCTGCAGGCTTTTCGTAGCTGATCTCCTCATACACGACCTCTTTATAGCGGTTGATACTCAAGTCATACCCATTATCTCGGATTTCCTGTGTTGGTACGAAGAATGACTGATCCGTACGGCTACGATCTTGTTCGCTAGCTTGGTTATGATATCGTGCGATAATATCGGGGATATCATTAGCAGCAATAGCACTGCGTTTATCGTCTAAACTATAGCCATCGGCTTTCATATCGTAATACCATACCTTGTCAGTGCCGCCCGAATTGGTTTTGGTGAAGATCAGAATTGCTGTACTTACCCCTGCATAAGGTTTAAATACCCCTGAAGGCATGGAGATTACAGCTTGCAATTGTTGGTTGTCCACCAATTCTTTGCGAATGGCTTTGTGCGCAGTGGATGATCCAAACAAAACGCCATCAGGAACGATCACAGCGGCACGTCCACCCAATGTCATCATGCGTAGCATCAGACTCAAGAAAAGAATCTCGGTTTTCTTCGTATTTGTCATTTGGAGCAAGGAGCTCTCAACATCATTTGCATTCAGCGCGCCCTTAAATGGCGGATTGGCTAAGATAAGGGAATATTGTGAACTGATACCATTGCGCTCAGCTAAGGCAGAACCTGAAAAAAGTACCGGATTCTCAATGCCGTGCAACTGCAAATTCATCGAAGCTATGCGCAACATGGAGGGATCGATTTCCATTCCATTGAACATATTGCCGTAATAGTGCTCACGGAAGGTTTTATCGAGCAGCCAATCTTCATGCGTTTCTTGGATGTACTCAGCAGCGTTCACCAAGAAACCTGCAGTACCCATTGCCGGATCACAGATGGTATCGTCTTGCTGGGGTTGCATCAGCTCCACCATCATGCGGATGATATGCCGTGGTGTCCGGAACTGCCCATTGGTACCTGCCTCGGCAATTTTACTTAGCATATACTCGTATAGATCACCTTTCGTATCTCTGTTACTCAACGGTAATTTGTCGATCTGTTGTACTACGCTATCTAACAGACTTGGACTCTCTATCATGAAAGTTGCGCCTTTCATGTACTGCGAAAATTTACCTCCTGCAGTACCGAGCGTACGCATAAAGTCAAATGCCGTCAGGTTCTCTAGATCTGTTTGTGGTATGCGAAAGATATCCATCATGCGCTCAGGATCTAGTTCTTTAAAATAAGACCAACGTAGTGGCTTCTGCTCTTCAGTGTAGATATCTGCTTTTTTTGAGCTTCCTAATAATTGTTTTTCTTTGTCAATCGTAATCTGCCTATCATCCAATTGTTTTAAGAAAATCAGATAGGTAAATTGTTCAATAACGGTCAAGGGGTTAGAAATTCCTCCTGTCCAGAAGTCATTCCATATTTTATCTATTTGGGATTTTATTTCTCCGGTAATCATCAGTATTGGGGTAATTTGTTTTTTTTGCTCTGTAAAGGTAAAGATTTGTTTTTGTTCTTTTTGATCGCTACGAAAGAATCAAAAAACTTCGCTAGGATTTTTTACCGGTTTGTAGTATATTAATTCCTGTCTAAATTTGAAGCTATTATTTCTATACTATGATCGTATATCTTACCATACAATCAATTGGATATTTTAAATCAGGAGACATATCTCTCCTAAAGAGCACAACATATAAATCGTTGATTATTTTTCGGACCTCTTGAATTACCTCCATTTGTTTGTTAAAGGAGATTGGATTTTCATTCGAAATCTTAATTTGCTCTTTGGTTTTAAATTCATGAGCCTCGGCATCTCTTCTATTTATAAGCTTATCTATATCTCCTTGGTACTTTTTATAAAAAAGTGATATTTTATCCAAAATTGTTTTAATCAAAGCATTGCTTGTTTTTACTTGGTTACCTTCGAGATAGTTTTTCAAACAGTTTAATGAGTGCTTCTCATCATCTTTAGGGTTGTTTTTCAAAATATAAGCAGTACGGATTAATGCTAATTCGTTATGGTAAAAAATCATATCTGTACTAAGATCACCTCGTAATCCATTCTCGGATATTAATCTATCTAAATTAAGGACAGCGTTAATATGCATCTCGATTTCGTAAGTGACGCGATACATCCAAAAAAGGTGATTTTCTACCTCATAGCGTTGATCGCTAGTTTTAAAAAAAGTCATCATTCTATTTGTTTTAGTTTATAATACAAATGTAAATAGTGTATGTGCACTCTATATGCATAGTTGTCAGATCGTCTGCCTTTGTTCGCAATTATATGGAGAATTTGTGAGGCAGAAATTGAAAGACTTACTTATACTGTTTTAAACTTTCTTCTATTCTGGCTTTAAAATCTTCCCGAAGTTGCTTAGGGTGAATGACCTCCACAGCAGGACCAAAACCTAGTACCTGAGCATAAAACTCATAATTTGGAATAATCTCCAGTTGCAAGATGATATATTCCGAGCCGCGTTCGATAACAGTCTGTGAAGGATGTAAAGGCTTCGATTCAATATATGGCCATAGCGACTTATTCACTTTGATTTTGACAAACTGACAAGCGCCGCCAATAGGTTTACTTACGCCTATTATATCTTCGAAGTACGCTTCATGCGTGTCCTTCTGAAGACTAAATGCGATACCTTCGGCTGACTCAAACGTAATCATACGATCCAGCGCTAGACTGGTCCAAGTATCAAAGCCGTCCCGCTGGCCAAAGAGAAACCATCGCTTGTTATATTGTTTCAGAAAATATGGATGTATTAAAAAATCTTCTTCTTTATCTTGATTGAACGATTTGTACCGTACGGTCAATACTTGTTTTTGCTGTATGAATTTTAGCAAATCTCCCAAAAGATGGAGATTTTTAAGGTATTCATTTTGGTCAAAAAAGATGCATTCGTCCAGATCCTCCAATTGAAAACTCTTTTTGAGTTTCAACGCCAGTTCTTGGACAAAATCAAATTGGGGCAAACCTTTAAATCTTCCTAACATATCCAGCGTCATTTTTAGTAAATCAGCTTCCACGGGGTTGATTTGTTGCATGCCGATCGAATATCCTCCATCGGCATAACGGTAGTAGGTCTTTTTCCCATCTTTAAAAGATGCTATTGGGGCTCGGAAACCTGTCTCACTACGCATAAAATCGATGTCTTTCAAAATTTGTCTGCGAGAGATAGAGGAGTTTCTGCCAGTATAGTCCATTAAAGCTGCCGAGACATATTCGATAAGGTCATCGATAAAAAATTTCCGGCCTTTGTTGGAAAAACACCTGTCCAAGGCTTCGTAACGTATAATTGCATGTTTGTTGGTGGCCATCACTAATTTATTGGTCTATAACAAAGATAAGGCTTTTCTATGCATTGTATGTGCATAGAAGATCGTAAACCAGTGAACATACAGTGCACAGGACCTTATTTACTTTGTAGCAAGTTTATTCATTCAATAATTACATTTCCTACGGTAACCCGTAATGTTTAGTGAAATGAACTGGATATGTTTGCCAAAATTATTTAACTATGTATAAATTACTACTTTCAGGATTATTGATCTTATCGCTGAGCGCTTGCCAAAGTTATAAATATGGCAGTGAGGGCCCCACAGAAAAGAGCAACCTGACCATGGGGGTGGTCAAAAGCCGAATCATCAAAGGTGAAACAACACAAGACGAAATCCTCAAACTATTTGGATCGCCAAATCTTGTTTCCAAAAATAAATCAAACCGTGAAGTCTGGAGCTACAACAAGATGTCAGTCGAACAAAAAGCGGGATCAACAGATTTTTTTGCTGGTCAACGTGCGAGCCAAAGCAGCAGCAGTAGATCTTTTGATCTGATCATTACGTTTGATGAAAAAGATATTGTTGCAGATTATTCCGTTATATCTACCGCATTTTAACCTTAAAACACACAAAAATGAAAAAAATTATTACGTTATTATGTATTGCCATCCTATTTGGCTCATGTGCTACAAAAATGGTTACCAAATCACCTACTGAAGTAAAGATGATGACCACAAAGCAATTGGAATCTAATCAAGAACTCGTATTCAAGTCAGTAATCAGTCTACTACATTCCGAAAGCTATATCATTGATCGCGCCGATAAAGAAACAGGATTGATCAACGCCAGCAAAAGAATTGAAAATAAAAATGCTGCTTCCCAGCGTTTTTGGACGGGTGTATCCAAAGATGCCAATACTTCCAAAGCGATGTTTTATATAGAACCGATAAATGATGAAGTAACGGAAGTCAAGATTACCATGTACGAAGGGTCTGAGTCTAGCCGCAACGGTTACTGGGGTCAGGTGAATAAAGATACAAAAGAACAAATGATCTATGAGCCGCAGGTCTACCAAACCTGGTTCCAAAGCCTACAAGCCGAAATCGAACGTCGCAAAGCATTGGGTAGATAAATTGTCGTTAACAATATTATTCACTTAGATTTATAAATGAATAGTCATAAAAAAGGGATGTTCATTCTTGCTGAACATCCCTTTTTTATAATTTTTATACGACGGAGTACTATTTTCCTTCCTTCAATTTTTTTACTTCATTGGTAAGGTCCAACACCGCCTGGCTCAATGCTGCAATGGATTGTGTCTTCGCTCGATCCTCCTCAATAAATTTTTCAAGCAATGCGACCAGCTTATCTGATCCATCATTGTTAAATGTTGGTTGGGAATGTTGACTAGAGTTGGTTGAGTGATCGTTAAATGTATGTGAATGCTGTATATTATAAATTACATTCTCATCCTTAAAAGATTGAACAAATTCAGCTGTTACCCCCAATGCAGTAGCCAGCTCTTCTAAAAGCGGCTCATCGAGTGCGACCATATTTTCAAAGTCCGAAATCCGTTGCTGCGAGTATTTGTTGCGGCAAAGCTGACCGAAAGCCTCCTGCTTAATTCCCTGAATCTCACGGATGCGTTTAATATTGTGACCGATATGCATGGTTTCGTTTTTTTCTTTAAAAATAGTATTCATAATCTAGCAAAATTAGAGGCTGGTTTTTTACCGGTAAATCGGTGGAATACCACACCCTAAAATAATAAGTAATGCAATAACTTTGCCTTTAAAGTTACGAATTATTATTGTAATGAACAGTAACCGCTGAATGCTCTTTGACCTATTGGTATTGAAAGAAGTTTTATAAGATCAATAAAAATTAAAAATAATGAGGCTGCTTGTGAAGCCTTAGGGTGAGGATAACGATCACTCACTAAATACTATTTATTTGTACTAGAGCTCGGTATATACAAAGGGTGGGCCTTGCTGTGAAAAATCGGGAGACCAACGATCTGCAATAAGGCTTCTTGTCCTAATATACACAACTGAGGCCGTTCCTTGTTAATAAGGAAACTTTATAACGTATGCATAAAGTGGCTGTCTTACGTCTGCTACATATAAGAATAGCTGACCGTTTGTGACACCGCAGGTTGAAAGTGATTTCAAGTACAAAATCTATATTATGCACAACTAGTTTCTCACGCGCTCAACAGTACTAAAAGTATATACGATAGGTGGGCATGCTCTTGATAGAAACTTACACAATTGGCGTTCGCTTACTCGTTTTCCGTAGCATATCAATAATTCGTATACACAAAGGTTGGCGCTCGCTTTAAATCTGTTTAATAAGAAATATATCAATACCAATTTTGTCAATGTGCTATTCAGCTTTAATATACCTATCATAAGATCAAGTTTTTCCAAAAAATCCGTCAGAGCCGGTCGAGATCTGTAAAAGTGATAAACCAATTAAACATGGATTATGGAAAAAGGAACTTTGACGCAAGAAGACGAGGAACTCATGGGGCAATACGGCGAATACAGACAGATTAAAAAGGGAGCTTTGCTCCACAGAGAGGGAATGGTAGCAAACTATGCATCAACTCAAAGACTCACCCCAGAAACGCTACGAAGATTTTGTGTCAAATTACCCCAATATCTACAATCGCATTCCGCTTTATATGATCGCTTCTTACCTAGGTATTTCAAGAAAAACACTGACAAGGGTTAGGGGCGGGAAATAATTAGTCACTTTATCACCATCTACACTCCTGATAAAAAGGTTTATCAAAATAATGATGATAAAAAAGGCTAAATTAACCGTAGTTCAGTTAGCCTCTTCTTACAACGTTGACAATAAAAAACCTTATGGATTGGTAGACCACAAACTGAATTCTTTTACAAAAGCACGTTTTGGCAATTTCAGATGGTGTACGACTAGGGTCGCCAAATCTTCCGGCTGTAATACTTTTTCTTCGTTTCCATCGGTGAAGTTGGCGTTCACCGTCATATCTGTGGCAATGGTACTCGGGTTGATGGTCGATACACGAATGTTGGACTTGCGGCCTTCTTGCATCACACTCTCGGTAAGATTGATCACCGCTGCTTTTGATGCTCCGTAGGCACTCATTTTTGCAGAACCTTTCAAACCTGAGGTAGATGCTATGTTAATGATATCACCACCATTGTTTTTGACCATTTCCGGGAATACCTCGTGGATCATATAATACGTTCCAAATACATTTATTTTGAAAGATTGCTCCCATTGCTCAACTGGCAATTCGTTGATACCTCCTACAGCCAAAACTCCGGCACTATTGATAAGAATATCAATAGTTTCAAAAGTTTCCAAAATACTTTTTACCGTGTCTTGTACACCTGTATAATCTGAGACATCCAAGGCATAAGTTTGCACTTTTACATCGCTGTTAATGGCACTGATTTCAGCAGCTACCCGTAGCAAATCTTTTTCTGTACGACCTGCCAGAGCGATATTGACCCCTTCTTTTGCCAATTCCAAAGCCATCGCTTTACCTAACCCCTTACCAGCACCTGTGATAAGGGCATTCTTATTTTTTAAATCTTGCATATTTCTATTTTATATATCGCAAAATTCTGTTTTTATTTTATTATAAACGACTATTGAGTATTAAAATGTAAATTTGTTCCGTAATAATGAACAAAACATGATACAGTCGCTCGAGAAGCTATTTCTCATTATGGATTATATGGTACAAAACGGTAATCGGGTGCGTATACAAGATATTGCATCAGGTTTGGATATGAAAAAATCTACGGTACATAATTTTGTTAAAACCTTGGTGCATATGGGCTATGCAGATCAAGAGGAACTTTCTACCCGATATTACCTCACAGGCAAAATGCATCACCTCATCCCAACGGAATATTCTACCGCTACACTGAAAACAGACTATCGTCCTATCGTAGAAAAAATAACCGAACTCACCGGTGAAACCGCTTATCTAACCATACAGCTAGGATCCTATATGCGGCACGAACTAAAAAGCGATCCCAAACGCTCTGTACGTATAAGTCTAGAAGTAGGTAAAGAAATGGATGTAATGAATTCGGCTTTGGGTAATGTTTTTATGGCACATTCACCGAGTTTGACCAAACAATTAATGGTTAATCTCATCGAGCCAGAACAAATCAAATTGCAAAAGCAACTCGATAATGTAATAGAAAAAGGCTATGCTGAAGATTATGAACGTTTGGAAAAAGAGATGAATTGCGTAGCGGTACCAATTTATAGTAATAATAAATTATTGGCAGCAATTGGTATTTCAGGCCCATCGTATCGTTTTGGAACTAAAGAAATGCAACAGGGAATACAGATCATTCAATCATTATTAAAGAATAAGGTATCTTAATCTACACGATAATCGTTCTATAGCGTGTAGATGGAATGCATCATGCTTATTGTACTGTGACAATTAAAATTGTAACATTGATTATTGTTGAGTAAAGGAAAAGAGTCCTCGCCAATTCCAGGACTCTTTTCCTTTACTCATTTTATCATTTCCCTTTTGTTTGAACCAAAATTCGAAAATTGCAATTAATGTAGCAGATCAGGTCGGACAAATGTTGTAAGTTTGAAATTAGCTGTTAACGCGATGTGGAGAATGAAGCCTCGTAGACCTTCAAATTCCCTTTGTTGTCTTTCACTTCAAGTTTAAAGTCGTGTCTGCCACTGCTGAGTTCCGGTTCGAAGTCATGCCAGATATGTCTTGTTTTAGGGTCATATTTCATTAAAGCCCATTTCCCGTCAATATAAGCGTCAAAAGTAGCTATACCCGATAGATTGTCACTGATGGTAAAATCGATGGAGCGTTGATTGGAAACATTTTTGCCGTCAGTCAGGTTACGCGCAGTGATATTTGGTGCAATGGTATCGACAGCGATGTAAAAACCACCAAATTCGCGTACGTTGGCTACCACCCAGCCGTTCTCATATTGACCACCTTGTGCTCCGCCATCAGAAGAAACAATCAAGGCTTTGTCATAAAGATTTTCAGACAAGCTGTAGTCTGGTTTGATCATGAGCTTATAATATCCGAACACAGGTGTATAAGCGTTGTGGATATAGTGCATTGCCGAGTAGCCTTTTGCAGGTTTTGCTCCCTGCGAATAATTGAAGTAAAGGTCGTCATACAATATATTTTTGCTCATATAAACCCGAGCATTCTCCGCTTCATATTTGTTTTCATCGGCATAGTGAAACATTTTAAGCCCCTTCGCATTTGGGCGGCTGATGGAAAGTGAAGGGTTATTCTGCACCTTAAAATTCAATTCGCTCGTATTCCCTTGAACATCCTTGACCACATATTTTACCTCATGCACCTCATTGTCTTTCAACGTGATTTTACCGAGGTTATCCAAGTTTTTGAAGATGTTGATCGGATTGTTAGGATCTTTGAAGCTCTTTTGCACGCGTACCCCTGACTTTTTTAAATAAGGGTAGTCTACGTAGGACTGTATCGCACGGGTCTGATCAAAAGGAATGGATTCGAACAGTACCGTGCTGATGTTTTTATTGTCTAAAAATAGTTCAATCGAATATACACCATATGTAAAAGAGATTCCTCTCCGTTTATCAACGGTGTTGATTCCCAATCCAAAGGTACCATTCACAGAGATAGGGGCGTTTGTTGCTAAACTATAATTGCCGCTACCAACAGATCTGATGGTTTGATGCCTGCGGGGCGTATTTTCATCAAACAGTTCGGAACCCAAATCGTAGACCGTCATACCGCGGATAATCGGTTTGACACCATCTGGAAACAACAGTCCAAACAATTGCGGATTGAGCGGCAATTGTGCTTTTGTATCCCGGATTTCAAAATGAAGATGTGGACCTGCAGACCCGCCTGTATTGCCCGAATTTGCAATAAACTCACCCTTTCTTACAAGTACTTGGTTGGGTTTGAGAAATATATCGACATCAAAACGTTTTTGCTTGTACTGCTCATCTTTGATGATTTTCGCAAGATCCGAATTGAAACTTTCGAGGTGCATGTACACCGAGGTGTAACCATTGGGGTGATCAATATAAACATAATTACCCCCACCACCTATCTGTACCCTGACGCGGGATACAAAACCTTCCGCCGCTGCATGCACAGGAATATTGATGCGTTGTTGTGTCCGGTAATCGTCTCCACCATGAAAATGCGTTGCGCGCAATTCGCCGAACGATCCTGAAGCCTGCGGCGCAATGTCCATGGGGCGTACAAAATAATTTTGTGGATAATTGCGGCTTTTGATAATATCTTGTCCCTTGCTTAGACCTGCCATGCAGGCCAGCAGGGAGATCATTGCTGTCGTTTTTTTTATCATGCTATTCCCAGCTATTTGATTTTACAGCTAAACATCTTCTGTTCGCCAATGAAACCTTCCAATAAATCGCCGATGGCTACAGATCCGACACCAACTGGAGTTCCGGTGTAAATGAGGTCACCTTTGCGTAGGGTAATAAATTTGGAGGTATATACAATCAGATCTTCGTAGGAAAATATCATATCCTTGGTATTTCCCTGCTGAACTTTTTGCCCATTTTTCTGCAGGGAGAAATCAATCGAATTTACTTCCGCAAATTCTTCTTTAGGAATCAGGTTGCTGATGACTGCCGAATGGTCAAATGCTTTTGCCAATTCCCAGGGAAGGCTTTTTGCTTTTAATTCTTGCTGCACGTCCCTTGCGGTAAAGTCAATCCCTAGGCCGATAGCATCGAAATAGGTTGATGCAAATTTTGGTGTCACATGTTTTCCTTCCTTACAGACCCGGAGGACAACTTCGGTTTCGAACTGAATGTTTTTGGAGAATTCGGGGTAATAGAAATCTTTGTTATCCTTTAAGACCGCTGTATCGGGTTTTAAAAATATAATGGGATTCTCTGGGACTGGATTATTGAGCTCTTTCGCGTGGTCGATGTAATTGCGACCGATTGCAATTATTTTCATGATATAAATTTTTAAGGCAATGAAGCTTTCAGATTTCTTGCGAACTCATGAGCTCGGTTTTCATCGCGTGTACATTTGAGGCGCTATTAGAAAGTACTATATGCTATTTGTGAATTACCTACACTTGGCCGGAATGCGCTATGCTAACGAACGTCATGTGAGGAACGATATGGTTATCTTCTAAAAACTTATCGTGCATCCATACTCGGTATACTTTAGTTTTCATTTACCACAACAAACTTAATAAATGTCCAAAGCTTATCCAAAAATGGAGAAAAACAACTACATGCGTAATTTAGATCAAAGTATATATTTATATAGGTTTTAGTTAGGTTTTGTTTAGGTTTTAGTTAGGTATAGTATAGGTTATAGCTAACTAAAACCTATACTATACCTAATCTAATACTAGTTCATACCTAATTTAATTCAAACATTAATACAGATCGATTGTTAAGAGATCATTGTTAAGATGATAATTAAACAAAAAAATTAAAATATGGCTATAATAGAAGATGGACCCAATGGTGGCTTTCGAGGTAAAGTTGGTTCGATATATGGATACAATCGTATGGGGCAATGGATTATTCGCGGAGCAAGGAGAAAAAACAGTAAACCTCCGACTGAAGCTCAGCGATTACATCGTCAAAAAATGAAAGCTATCGGAAAATTTTGTGCGGAGAACAAAGCAGTTTTTGATTTTGGCTATGGGCTAAAAAAAGAAAATGGATCTAAATATGGTGCATTTCAGCTCGCGCAAAAACATGTTTTCAATGATGTACTGGCTTTTGATGCCGATCATAATCCTGTTGTGAATTTTGAAAATTTGAATGTGTTTGTGGGGGATCTAATACCGCCCACGGGTACTAAGGTAAGTGTGAATGAAGGTCGTATATTTTTGGAATGGATACCAAACCCGGTGTATGATGATGAAATTTATAAGCTAAATCTAGCATGTGTTAGCTTAAATGATTTCTGCTCGTTAAAACCAGCAGTTGCATCTGCTAGGGATGGCCAATGTTTTGTGGACGTACCGGTTGAATTAAGCAAAAAAGCTGATTATCATGTCTACATCGGTTTTTGGGATACGTATCATGGTGCATTCTCAAATTCTACGTATTGTGGCGTCATTTAATAGGATTTTTCCACCTACTTGTGTATCTTTAACACTATGAATAAAATACAGGCGGTATTGTTCGATCTGGACGGTACGTTAATTGATTCGGAATATTTCTATTTCAAAAACTGGGCACCTATATTAAAACAGGAATTTAACCTTCAGATCAACTATGAAGATTGGATTCGCGATTTTGCTGGACATACTTTAGCACATAATGTCAAGCGTCTTACCGAGGACTATGGCTACGACGTGACGGAAGAACATATGTGGAAGCGTACACGTGCTGCTTATGCCGATTCTAACATGAGCGATATTGAATTGATGCCTGGAGCACGAGAAATTTTAGCTTTTTTGAAAGCAGAAGATATCCGTATTGGGCTTGTGACCTCGAGTTATAGAAGCACAGTCGATACTGTTTTGGGCAAGCACGAGCTTTTGGATTATTTTGAGTTTTTTGTCACGCGTGAGTGTGTGGAGCTGCCAAAACCCAATCCGGAACCTTATCGTTTGGCATTGACAAATCTGGGTCTACCAGCCGAGCGCTGTGTAGCTATAGAGGATACATCAACAGGAAGTACATCGGCATTGGGAGCAGGGACGCAGTTGATTGCAGTTACGAAACAGGAGGTAGAACGTGCTAGACTAACAGCTGTTGATAACATTGTGGAAAACTTATCTGAGGCGAAAGCCCTGTTGGCGCAATGGATTTGAGGGTTGTAAAATAATTTAATCGTTTTAGCATTTGTATTTTTATTCGGATATATGTAATATTACCGAATTGTAAAGGGAACTCTGATTATGAACCGTAGAACCGCAATAAAGCAATTTTTCATTATAGCTGGCGGACTGACAATTTTGTCGTCCTGTCTGAATGATGGAGGTGCATCAATTGTATTAAATAAGCTGAAGATTTCGGCGGAAGATGAGCAATTTTTGGGCGATCTGGCTAACATCCTGATTCCGAAATCGGATACACCGGGAGGAAAGGATCTGAACCTACATCTTTTCGTCATCAAAATGGTAGATGACTGTGAGTCGCCAGAAAATCAGGCTAAATTTGTCGCTGGTTTCAACAAATTGAGAAAACAGTTGAATTTAAAAAATAACAAAGAGACTGAGACCACTTTGGCGGGGTTAAAAGACCAAACCGACGAGAAGGCTTTTTTTGAGACCTTCAAATCGCGTGCAATTCAGGGGTATATGAACTCAGAATACGTGATGAAGAATAAGGTGATCTATAAACTTATTCCGGGTCCGTACAATGGTGCGGTAAAAGTTAAGGCATAAATAGCACATGGCAAATCTAAATATTGACAGTGAAAAAAACAGAACCTACGATGCGATCGTGATCGGTTCGGGAATTAGTGGCGGTTGGTCCGCAAAAGAGTTGTGCGAGAAGGGCTTGAAAACATTGGTTTTGGAACGCGGACGTGATGTGCAACATATCAAGGATTACCCAACCACCAATATGATGCCTTGGGAGTTTGAACATCGGAATGAAATGCCTTTCAAAGTAAAAGAAGAAAATCCGATTGTCAGCAAATGTTATGCATTTCACGAAGATGCAGCCCATTTTTTTGTAAAAGACAAGGAACACCCTTATATTCAAGAGAAACCTTTTGACTGGATCAGAGGCTATCAAGTTGGTGGAAAGTCGTTATTATGGGCGAGACAGACGCAACGTTGGTCTGACTTTGATTTCGAAGGGCCAGCGAGAGATGGTTTTGCCGTAGATTGGCCGATACGTTATGCTGATTTGGCGCCTTGGTATGCTTATGTCGAAAAATTTGCTGGGATTGCCGGTAATCACGATGGACTTCCTGAATTGCCAGACGGCGAGTTTCTGCCAGGATACCCCTTAAATATTGTCGAGAAGTATTTTAAAGAAAGCGTCCAAAAGAAATTTCCGGAGCGCAAAGTGATTTCAGCACGTTGTGCACACTTATCTAAACCAAATCAGATTCACATCGAACAAGGACGTGTACAGTGTCAGAATCGCGTACTTTGTCAGCGAGGATGTCCTTTTGGTGGATATTTCAGTTCCAATGCAACGACAATTCCTTGGGCGGCCAAAACCGGAAATATGACGCTACGCCCATTTTCGGTTGTTCATTCGATTCTCTATGATGAACAAAAGGGAAAGGCAGTGGGTGTACGTGTTATTGATACCAATACAAAAGAGGAAATTGATTTTTATGCCAAACTGATTTTTGTCAATGCGGCTGCAATCAATACGAATTTGATCTTATTGAATTCTAAATCGAACCGTTTTCCAAATGGTTTGGGTAATGATAGTGGTGTGCTCGGAAAATATGTTGCCTTTCACAACTATAGTGCACGCATTTATGCAGAGTATGAAGGGATGTTGGATTTTACGGCCGAAGGGCGGAATCCAGCAGGTGGAGGGTATATTCCACGTTTCAGAAACTTGCACAAACAGGAAACGGACTTTTTAAGGGGCTATGCCGCCGGTTTCGGAGCTTCACGTAGTAAAGAGTCGGATCGTTCGGGTTTAGGGTTGGATCTGAAAAACAATTTGTTGAATCCTAAATTAGGTGTTTGGCAGGTTGGATCTCACATGATGGGTGAAACAATACCAAAAGAATCGGGAATGGTTTCATTGGATAGCAGTAAGAAAGATGACTGGGGTATTCCGTTGTTAAAAATTGCTGTCGATTATGATGAGAACGATGAAAAAATGAAAAAGGATTACATTGCCGTCATGACGGAGATGTTTACGGATGCTGGTTTCACAAACATTCGGCCAGATACACACTGGCAGGCTCCAGGTTTGGATATCCATGAAATGGGCGGAGCACGTATGGGCCACGATCCGAAAACTTCGGTATTGAATAAATGGAATCAGATGCATGCTGTGAAAAACGTTTTTGTCACAGATGGTGCAAGTATGACCTCCACATCAACACAAAATCCTTCATTGACCTATATGGCATTTTCGGCTCGATCTGTCGATTATGCGGTTAGCGAGATGAAGAAAGGAAATATTTAATTTTACCGGGGAAAGGTTTTGAAAATAAATCTTTCCCTTGTAAAATTAAAGTGCTATCTTTCCACCTGAATAGCACGTTAAAACCAAGAAAGAATAACCAAAAAGGAAAACAATAACGAATAAACAATTAATGAACCAATAGGTAATCAAAAAAAAGCAATTAAAAAAACCAAAATAGGGAAACCAAAAAATTTTACAACAAAAGCAAAAGCGATTTAGCAGACTTTATTGCAGATTCTATGCGGCAATAGTACCATAGACATTTGAACCCAGACGTTTTCTGTTAAATGAAAGCAATGGAATATAGCAGGCAATTTTAAGAAAGCAGATCGATTTAAAAAACATCAATTAAGGGAAAACTAAATTAAACTAGACGTTCTAAGCATCTTTAGCTAAAACGTTTTTATAAACCAAATCACTATTAATATGAGCAAAGTTGCGGTAAAATCATTTGCGCAGCTTGGGAAAAAATCAAAGTTATTTTTCTCATTGGTTGTCATTGCTGGTACTTTCCAACAAGTCAATGCCGCGGTCGGAACTTCAGCCAATTACGATGGAAAATCCTTCGTAAAAGAAGTAAACCATGTGCAGCAGCAAGTTAAAGGACGTTTTTTTTAAAAATAAATGATTAATAATTCATAGGGTTTAATCTATTACGATAGAAATGAGGCTCACGTATTCGTATTAATTTTTTAAAAACTAATTAAACATGATCGTTTTAGTTTTGATCAGCTAAACGTTTTATAAACCAAAATCACTAGTTATATGAGCAGAATCGATTTAGAATCATTTGCCCGCTTAACGAAAAATACCAAGCTGTTTTTTTCGTTGGCTATTATCGCCGGGACGATACATCAGGCAAATGCGCATGTCATCGCCAAGGGGGAAGACTCAAAAGAGACCTTTATCCATAAGTTCGCTAAGTTTCAGGATTTAATTAAAGGAAAGGTACAGGATGCAAAGACTGGAGAAGGGGTCTCCGGTGTTTCGGTTACCGTCAAGGGATCAGTAAAAGGTACAACATCGGATGGGCAGGGTAATTTTGCCCTGCAAGCCAAGATAGGAGATGTCCTTGTCGTTTCGTCTATTGGTTATCGAACAAATGAAGTCAAAGTAACGGGAAATGCTCCGCTTGATATTAAACTCTCAGCGACAGAGGATCAATTGGATGAGGTGATTGTCGTCGGTTATGGTACACAAAAGAAAAGCGAAGTTACCTCAGCTGTAGCTTCTGTAAAAGAGAAGGATTTCAATCAAGGTGGTATGCGCAATCCAATGGATCTGGTACAAGGTAAAGTTGCCGGTCTAAACGTGACACGGACCCAAGGCAGTAACCCCAATGCTGGTTCAGATATCCAATTGCGGGGTATGGCCTCCATGAAAGGCGGAAACTCCCCGCTGATTGTCATTGATGGCATTCCTGGCGGAAATCTAGATTTGATCAAGCAAGGAGATATTGAATCCATAGACGTGTTAAAGGACGGATCTGCAGCGGCTATTTATGGGACGCGGGGTAATGGTGGTGTAATTTTAGTAACCACTAAAAAAGGCAAATCTGGAGAACCACGATTTGAATATTATACCTATGGTCAACATGAGTCTGTCGCAAAGAAACCTTCGATGCTGAGTGCGCAGCAATTTAGAGATTATGTGGTCAACGGACAGAATAAACCTGATCTTGACCTTGGCGCTTCAACAGATTTGTATGACGAATTGATCAATAAAGGTAATTTCTCAACATTCCATAATTTTGTTGCCAGCGGTGGTGGCGATAAATCCAACTACCGTGCTTCAATTAACTATGAAAATGCCGAAGGCATTGCTAAACAGAATGGACGTCAGCAATTTGGCGGTCGTGTCAATTTTTCGCAAACTGGATTAAAAGATCGATTGACTTTCTCCGGTAATATTGCTGCCAATTTCAATAAAGCAGATCTTTTGGGTGGAAAAACGGAATATTTCGAACAGGCAATCCAGCGTAATCCAACTGCTCCACTATACAATCCCGATGGAAGTTTTTACCAAACCCAGGGTTATAATAATTTTAATCCGCTGGATCGTATGGCCAACCGTGTAGATCAACGCAATCAGGAAACTTTTTCGGGAGACGCACGTATGAAACTCAAGATTATAGAACCATTGAGCATCTCAGCCTTCGGATCCTATCTTAGAAATAATTGGAACGATCGTCAATATCGTTCGATCAAAGATTGGGACCAACGCCAAAATTCTGAGTATCAGGGTATGGGCTATGCTTGGAAAAGAAATGAGTTAAATTGGTCCAAGACCTTTGAAACAACAATTGATTACAACCAAACATTCAACGACAAGCATAATATAACGGGTTTGCTCGGTTACAGTTTTCAATATAATGGTTATGAGCGGTTTGAGATGTCCAATAATGGTTTTACAACAGACGCTTTTCAAGATTGGGACATGGGAAGTGGTACGGCTCTGACAAATACCAAATTGCCAAGACCATCGATGGGCTCATTTAAGGAAGACAATAAATTGATTGCTTTTTTTGGACGGGTAAATTATAATTATGACCAAAAGTATTTTGTGAGTGCAATTCTTCGCCGAGAGGGATCTTCGCGATTTGGTGCTAATCATAAATGGGGTAATTTCCCTGCCATTTCTGCGGGATGGACCATTACAAACGAAGACTTTTTCTCCAATAAAGACCTTGTCAACAATCTGAAGCTCCGTGTGGGGTATGGGGTAACCGGTAATCAGGGCTTCCCAAATTACAATTCGTTGATCTTGTTGGGAACAGGTGGGGTATATCCGCAGGATGGCATCTATTATCAAACGTATGGACCGACCCAGAACCCCAATCCCGACTTAAAATGGGAACAAAAAGCCGAATTGAATATCGGGCTCGATTTTGGTTTGTGGAATAACCGACTAACAGGGTCTCTAGATGTCTATAATCGTAAAACCAAAGACTTACTATACCAGTATAAGGCGCAACAGCCAGCCTATGTGAGTACAAACATTTGGTACAATGTAGGCGAGGTTTCGAATAAAGGTGTTGAGTTGCAATTGTCTGGAGTTCCAATTCAAAAAGAAGATTTTAAATGGACGGTGGATTTTGCGGGAAGCTATCAAAAGAATAAACTCGTTACCATGTCCAATGATATCTTTAAGAGTAATTGGATGACTTTTGGCGGTCTGCCCTCTCCAGGTAATCTTGGAGATGCCATTCGTCTTGAAGAAGGCGGTGAAATTGGTTCCTTCTATGGAAAACGTTATGCGGGTCTGAATGATGCTGGAGAATGGCTCTTCTATAAAGCTGACGGCTCCAAGGCTACCATTGCGGATATAAATGATAATGATCGCGCCTATATTGGAAATGGTGTTCCCAAATTCAATGCGTCGCTAGGTAACCGGTTTGCCTATAAGGGCTTCGATCTGACCGTATTTTTCAGAGGGAAATTTAAGTATGATATTTTAAATACAGCGGATATGTTCTTTGGTAATCAAAAATGGTTGCCTAATAATGTTTTCGAAAGTGCTTTTACTAAACATGCCGACCTTAAACAGGATCCACAGTATTCGGATTACTACCTTGAGAATGGAAGTTTTGTGAAACTGGATAATATTACATTGGGATATAACTTTAAACTAAAGACTGATTATATCAAAAGTCTATATGTATATGCGACAGGGAGAAATATCGCAACCATGACCAAATATACGGGGATTGATCCAGAGTTGCAGGATACAGGTTTTGAAGCAGGGATTGATTCGCGCAGTTTCTATCCAAGAACAAGATCTTGGACAATTGGTTTAAATGTTGGATTTTAAAATAGTAAGGTTATGAAAAAAACAAATAAATATTTATTCGCCATTCTGAGCACTGTTACCTTAGGTATCTCTTTTAGTTCCTGCACCAAGTTGGATGAGACAGTGTATAGTAAGATCAAGGATGATAATTTTTATAAGAATAAACGGGAGGTTATGCAAGCTGCGCTCCGCCCTTTTACACATATGCAGGCCTGGCTTGCACCTACAGGTGGAAATGGCTTTTATTATCATTCCGAATTAAGTGCCGATCAGGTGGCCTGGCCGCAAAAGGGACGCCATGGATATGACGGTGGAGACCATATCCGGCAGCACTATCATACCTGGACAAGCAATGAAAGCCGAATGCGTGGGGCCTGGGAGTTGATGTGGGGCGGCGTTGGCTATGTCAATAATGCTATTCAGGATATTGAGAAACTTGATATCGCTAAAATTGCGGATCTGACAGAGGATGAACGCACGCAAATACTTGTGCAATTAAAAGTAATGCGGGCATTTCACTACATTAAGATAATGGATCTTTGGGGCAACGTTCCTATCGTGACAAAGGTAGCCGATCCTATTAACCCAGAAACCAAACCGAGAACAGAGGTTTTTGCATTTGTGCAGAAGGAGCTGGAAGAAAATGTGGATAAGTTGCCTAAAACCTCGGCCAGTAATATCGGTCAGGTATCTATGGCTGCGGGTTATGCCATGCTGGCTGAACTCTATCTCAATGCCGAAAAATGGTCGGGTAAGGCAATGAATGATGAATGTATCGCTGCTTGTGATAAGATTATTTCCGGACAGGCTGGCGGCATTGGAGGGGCTCCCAAATTGAGCCCTGATTTGAATGCATTGTTCAGTAATACCAATTCGGCGAATCTGGAATCCTTATTTCAATTTCAATATAGCAGACAGGCGGGGTTTACATTCGATTGGTCGGGATTCTATATGAGTTATGACTATATGAAGGAAGTGCTCAAAGTTGGTTACGGTGGATGGAATGCATTTGTTGTTATCCCTACCGCATTTAATGCCTATGCTGAAAATGACTTGCGGAAGAAAGAATGGTTTTTGTTTGGACCACAATATAAATACGGCACCACTACACCTGTATTGGGAACGGAAGAGTATTCAGGTAAACCGCTGGTGTTTGTCAATTCGATCCGCAGAGAAAGCGAAGGTGATAAAACTTCAGAAGGTGGTATGACAAAAGGAGAAGAGAATTCTGGAGCTCGATTTAATAAATATAAATCAGGTACCTTGGACGATGCCAACTACTGGGAGAATGATTATATTATTTATCGTTTAACGGAGATCTATTTCGATAAAGCTGAAGCACTTATGCGTAAGAATGGTGGAAAAGCCAGTAGTGAGGCTGTGGAGTTGGTCAATGAATCCAGAAAAAGAGCATTTAGTAAGGCTGACTGGCCTATGGCGCAGTATACTGTCGCTACATTGACGCTGGATGAATTACTTGCGGAACGGGGACGTGAATTTATTTTTGAAGGAAAGCGCCGGACAGATCTAATCCGATTCGGAAAATATATATCCGGATCTTGGTGGGATCATAAAGCTACGAACGATAAGAATAAAGAACTATATGCGGTACCGATGGATCAATTGGCAATCAATCCCAATTTAAAACAAAACCCTGGTTATTAATGTTCAGGAATAGTAGATGCCGCATAGGTATCTACTATTCTTTTACCTAAAACACATGAAAAGATATTTTACGTTGTTTCTTCTGAACTTTATTGGTGTAACCTTATTTGCACAGAAAAATAATTTTCAGAACTATGCTATCCAAACTTTAGATAGCATCTATAGCAAGTTTGGAAATACCAAGAATCAGCTCTTGGCTGAAAAATATCCCTTTGATGAAAACTTCAAAGCTGATTATTTGGATAATAATCAACAGGCAGCACAGCAAAAGAAATATGCTTATCTATGGCCTTTCTCGGGTAGTTTCTCGGCTGTAAATACCTTGATGGAATTACCAAAAACAAAAAAGGCATTTCAGTTCATACTTGACAAAAAAGTCCTGATGGGGTTACAGGAATATAGAGATGAAAGTAGGTCGCCTATTGGCTATGCTTCTTATTTAAATACAGCTCCTCCCTCGGATCGTTTTTATGACGATAATATCTGGTTGGGTATCGATTTTACAGATAGCTATATCCATACAAAAAAAATAAACTACCTGACTTCGGCCAAAGAGATCTGGAATTTTGTAAAGAGTGGGGAGGATGATAAATTAGGCGGTGGCGTTTATTGGTGTGAACAGAAAAAGGAATCTAAAAATACGTGTTCGAATGCACCAGCAAGTGTATTTGCACTGAAGTTATTTATGGCAACCAATGATAGGTACTATCTGGAAGAAGGGGAGCGTCTTTATGAATGGACAAAAAGAAATCTTCAGGATCCCGAAGATAAGTTGTATTGGGACAATATGCAGCTCAATGGAAAGATTGGAAAAGCTAAGTTTTCGTACAACGCCGGACAAATGTTGCAGGCGGCAGCCTTGCTTTATAAACTAACGAAAAATAAGCAGTACCTTGAAGATGCGCAACAGCTGGCTGAGGCTTGCCTGGGATATTTTTTTGAGAAAAGTGGCGAACTGAGTTTTCCAAAACTAAAAAATAGCAATTTATGGTTTCATGCGGTAATGATGCGCGGTTATATGGAGCTTGCTGCGGTGAATGGCAACCAAAAGTATCTTGCAATTTTTGCGGAAAACCTTGAATTTGCCTGGAAGCATATGCGCGACAAAGAAGGGCTTTTCAGCCCAGACTGGACTTTGAAGGATCAACATCAATCGAAGTGGCTCCTTGATCAATGTGCTTTTGTCGAGATGTATGCACGGTTGGCAAAAGCTGGGTACTGATCCCTTATTATCTGCGTGACTTGTAAAATATGATGTTGATCTAGCATGTGAGCGATTCATTGGATAGGCGGGAGATCAGGTTATTTGATTGATAACAAAGTCGTTCAAAAGGTCATTAATACCAAAGATGATGATGAAGCGGCTTTGAATACCACCGTGGACATTATAAAGAAAGAGAAACCGACCATTACTTTTGTGCATTTCGATCAACCTGATGGTGTAGGGCACAATATTGGACATAATACCCCGGAATACTATGCCGAGCTAAAACAGGTCGACAGACGCATAGGCACTTTGCAGCAGGCGGTAAAAGATGCGGGAATAGCTGATGAAACAATTTTTGTTATTGCTGCGGATCACGGTGGCACAGGAAAAGGACACGGTGGTAAATCGCTGGCGGAGGTGGAGATTCCCTGGGTAATGACCGGACCTGGTGTACCCAAAGGGAAAGAAATTAAGGAAACTTTGATGATTTATGATATCGCGCCTACGTTAACTTGGTTGCTTGGTGCACCGCTTGATGCCGCTTGGCGCGGAAAGGCGATCAAAGCATTCCAACAATAGTTGTTGCCCGTCAAACAAAAAGCCCCAAAGAAAACTCTTTGGGGCTTTTTGTTTGA
>NZ_DKSP01000140.1:0-3714 GCF_002472745.1 Sphingobacterium sp. UBA7253
GATTTTTCAGTGCGCCAACGCAATCAACAACCTGTTGTGGTCTTGAGGCACCAATGAGCGCCGATGTAACCTGCTTCTTACGTAATACCCAGGCAATCGCCATCTGTGCGAGCGACTGTCCTCTAAGCTGTGCAATTGCATGTAACGCCTGGATGTTCTTTTGATTTTCTTCGTTCAGAAATTTCGTCTGAAGTGATTTGGATTGCGAAGCACGACTATTCTCCGGGATATGCTGTAAATATTTATCGGTGAGCATGCCCTGTGCCAGGGGAGAGAACACGATAGAGCCAATGCCTATCTCATCCAAGGTGTCAAGCAAGCCATCGGTTTCTATCCATCTGTTTAACATGGAATAGCTGGGCTGGTGAATAATAAAAGGTGTACCCAATGATTTCAGGATCGCATAGGCCTCTTTTGTGCGTTGCGAGTTATAGGATGAAATACCGACATAAAGTGCTTTTCCGCTGCGGACTAGCTGATCCAGCGCCAACATGGTTTCCTCCAAGGGGGTATTGGGGTCGAAGCGGTGTGAATAGAAAATATCGACGTAATCGATACCCAGGCGCTTGAGTGATTGCTCGCAGCTTGATATCAGATATTTACGGCTTCCCCATTCTCCATAAGGCCCATTCCACATGTGATATCCTGCTTTCGATGAAATAATCATTTCATCGCGTAAACCGTAAAATTGTTCTTTTAATATTTGTCCGAAGGCCTTTTCGGCGCTCCCAGCAGGAGGGCCGTAATTGTTTGCGAGGTCAAAATGGGTAATTCCCAAGTCAAACGCGGTTGTGCAAATATCAACTTTGGTTTGATGGGGCGTGTCGTCACCGAAATTATGCCACATTCCCAATGAGATGGCAGGCAATAGAAGACCGGATTGACCACAACGATTATAGATCATATCTTGATATCGGTCTGGATTTGCTGTATACTGCATAGTCTTGAATAGTTTTAATCCAAACTAAGATAAATTTATGCTTATTTGCAAGTTTTAACTAGACACTTTATATGTAATCTTTTACTGCAGGGCAACTTTCGAAAGGATCTTATGCAGTTGTCCTTCAAGCGCATTTGGAAAACTGCAGGGTAATGTCTTTTATAAATCGAAATTTAATGTATTTTTATATGAAATCTAAGAAACTGATTAATTCGTACTATGAGGAAAATTCTGACCATCCTATGCTTTGTTTTTATTGTATTGGGGAATTGTTATGCACAATCAAAACATTTGCTTTTCAAGACTGATTTTGGCGATTTTAAAGTTGTACTTTATGACTATACGCCCAATCATCGCGATTTGATGTTGCGATCTATTCGGGATACTGTCTATCAGGGTGCATTGTTTAATCGCATTATTGAAAATTTTGTCGTGCAGGGTGGAGAGCATGATATTGATATTGAAAAACGTGAGGCGGCATATCCACATCATAAAAAGCCACGATTGGCAGCAGAGTTCGATGACCGGGCTTTTCATAAAATGGGTGCTCTGAGCGCAGGACGGGACGGAAATCCCGCGAAAGCATCTTTCTTGAATCAGATCTATTTCGTGGTTGGAAAGAAAATCACGGCAGCTGAACTTGATAGTCTGGAATTAAAGAAAGGCATAAAATATACTGCAGCACAACGTAAGGAGTACTTAGCTCGCGGAGGACAGCCAAGACTCGATCACGATTTTACCGTTTTTGGTGAAATTTATGAAGGCTTTGATGTGATCATGAAAATAAGTCGTGTAAAAACGGATAAACAAGATTATCCACTTCATAAAGTGCCTTTTAAGATTGTTGAAATAAATAAATAACCTTGACCACCAAATTAATATTGATAAAAAAAAGGGCTTAATTGCCCTTTTTCTATTTACGATGTTGATCAAATTCTTCTTTAAGCTTCTGATAACGCTCTTTCCACTCGTCTGGTAGCTTTTTCGGGATATCTTTGAGACTTTTCAGCTGAAATGCAAATACACAGGCTGCGAAACCAACCGTACTAATAGCCATTCCTGTCCAGATCACCAGTGAGAAACCGGCAAATAGTGGATTCCAAAGCAAGATAAAGCTGAAAATAATGCCTAAAATGGCGAATAACAAATTCCATCCCCAAGATTTACTACCGTAATTTTTGAGATCAAAAGAAAAGGACAGCAGTTGGAAGGATTTAAAAAGTGCATAAAAACCTACGATAAATGCCAAGGTGCTCGCTGATAACAGCGGATTGGCAATCAGCAATATGCCGAATAGGGTATAGAGGATGCCCCCGGTGAGGTACCAGCCCCAACCATCCACTTCATCTTTATTCTGCACGGCAAAAATGATTTCCAAAATACCGGAAATAATAAATGACCATGAAAATAGAATTGCTAATGTGAGAAATGCAGCAACAGGTGTGGAAATGGTATAGAAACCCAAAAGAATTAATAGAATACCGATAATCAATGGGATATACCAGTGCTTGATGGATGTCCGGATCGTTTTAAAAAATGAATTTGCCATAATAATGAGTTAAAATATTGCAGATAAAAAAGCCCCATTAATTTCTTAACGAGGCCTTACATATATAAAACTGATTAAATTAGGCAAAAGGAAAATGTACTAGATCTTTCCAGTCTCTTTTAAAAGTTTGTAATATGCATACACGATATTGATTTCAGCATTTGTGTATTTCAATTCCGCTTCAAGTTTTGAGTTTGATGCATCCATGATATCGACGATCAACGCCAATTGGTTCAAATACTTTTTCTCAATAATACGATAGTTCTCATCTGCAAGCGCTTTATTGTACTCCAAAGTCTTGCGTTGTGAGTAGGCCTCATTGTATTTAATGTATGCAGTATTAACAGCTACGCTGGTTTTTTGTTTCAGGGCGCTTGCGTATTTCTCGTTTTTTTCAATTTGTAGATCATTTAGCTTAAGCTTTTTTCCAGTGGTGTAGACTGATGAAATCGTATAGCTTAACGAGATACCCGTATTCCAGGTATTCATGTATTTGTCGATCACCGGCATCACATTGGTGATAGGTTTCACAAGACTGTTTCCCGCGAATACGCTAAGGGCAGGGGATCGTTCTGATTTTGTAATCGCCTTTTCTGTCTGTAGAAGCTCGGTCTCTTTGGCCGCAAGTTGAAGGCCCGGGCTGGACACATAAGCATCTTGTTTCAAGCTCGCGAGGTCTGCCAGCTGAAACCTGCTATCTAATAGTTTATCATCCGGCTCAATTACTGTGCCCTCCTGTAGTCCTAAAGCGACGATAAGCTCGTCATTCAGGATTTTCCGATTGTTTTGAATGACCTCTTTCGCTAGTTCCAATTCAGATATTTGCAATTGGTTTCGGATGACATCATTTTTGGTGATCATGCCCTGTTTATATAATTTTTCCGTCAGGTCTAGCCTTTTGTGGGCAAGCTCAATATTTTGATTATAGACAGCTTCTTGATTTTTCAGTTTGAATAGATCAAGGTAATAGCCTAAAACCAAAATTTTAATGTTCTGTTCTTCATTCTTATGATCTAATTCAGCCAGCTCCTCACCCAAGGTAGAGGCTTTGATGCTATTTTTTACCACACCTCCTTTCCAGATAAGTTCTTTCGCCTCCAAAGCATAATTATTGCCGAAATGGGGTAGAGGTACCTTTTCCGACCCCGAGAGGTCTTTGTCGATCAACTCAGCATTGCCGAGGTAAAAGGCAGATGCCGAAGCGCTGATTTCGGGAAGCCTTCTT
>NZ_DKSP01000140.1:3826-4799 GCF_002472745.1 Sphingobacterium sp. UBA7253
CTGATTTCGGGAAGCCTTCTTAATTTTGCAACTTCAGTTTTTTGTTGGGCGATACTAACAGCTGATGCCGAAACGATAAGATTTGGGTGGTTATGGATAGCAAGTTCGAACAGTTTTTCAATTGTTATTTTCCGGCTGTTTATGCTGTCTTGACCGTATGTTTGATTGCAAAAGAATGTAAAGAAGCATAACGTCAAGTAAAAACCTATTTTTCGGGCTCTTGACTTCGTATTCATGGTATTTAACTTTGTTTATATATGTGATACAAAGTTACGATGCCTTGGGGGGACAAGAAATGTTTGATACCTGCTTTATGATGTTCAATTGGTAACAAGATTGGCTTGCTGTTCACGAAATAGCTTGGGTGTTATGCCGACATGTTTTTTGAAAAACTTGCTAAAAGCATATTGATCTGAAAAATTAAATTCTTGTGAGATCTGATTGATTGTTTTGGTAGAAATGGTGAGCTGCGCTCTAGCTTCTGTGACTAGCCAGTTGCTAATAATTTCAGAGGGCGATTCTTTTGTAATCTCCTTGACGCTGATCGACAGGTACTTGATGGAAATATTGAGGCGGTCGGCGTAGAATGCTAGATCGCGCTGTTCTTTGTAGTGATCGGCTATAAGCTGTAAAAAATGCACGGTAATTTCTTCCTTTCTTTTGTTGTGTGTCTTTCCGGAGCTTTCGCCGGCAGTATAGATCACATCGGCCAAAAGGTAAATAATCGCCATAAAAATATTGATATTGGCTTTTTGGAGAAAATCCTTCTTCGGATCGATCGGTTTTTTACGGTTGTTATGTAAAGTGCATAACAATGTCCAGATCGCTTCAAAATCGTTGGCGGCAGGAGTAAAGGGTGTTGAGCGATTGGCATTGATTAACCGATACGCATCGTATCGACTGATCGACAATCGTATTCGGTTGGAAAAATTCCGGTCATAATGGAGTATTTTAAAAACAGCATCGTTACTAA
>NZ_DKSP01000081.1:0-29783 GCF_002472745.1 Sphingobacterium sp. UBA7253
TTTAATGGTGAAGTTGATGCTGTGGGTGGAGTTGTTATGATGTTGAAGGGCGAAAACAGTAATGAAGTCGTAAAGCGTATCAAGGAAAAGCTACCAACTATCCAAAAGTCCCTACCTGAAGACGTAATCGTAGAACCTTATTTGGACCGTACGGAACTGGTAGGCAGAGCTATGAGTACGGTAGAAAAGAACCTTATTGAAGGTGCATTGATCGTAATATTCGTACTTGTACTGTTTTTAGGCAACTTCCGTGCAGGACTTATTGTGGCATCAGCAATTCCATTGGCATTGCTTTTTGCTCTTGGAATGATGAACGTCTTTGGCGTTAGTGCCAATCTGATGAGTCTTGGTGCGATAGATTTTGGACTGATCGTAGATGGCGCGGTAATCGTTGTAGAAGCAACCATGCACCATTTGGGTCTTCGAAAATCCACTAACAGATTGACACAAAGTGAAATGGACGATGAGGTATTTGTGTCAGCTTCTAAAATACGAACCAGTGCTGCTTTTGGTGAGATCATTATCCTGATCGTATATATTCCTATTTTAACTTTAGTTGGTGTAGAAGGGAAAATGTTCCGCCCAATGGCGCAAACCGTGGGTTTTGCCATATTTGGGGCGCTTATTTTGTCATTGACGTACATCCCGATGATGTGTGCATTATTCTTGTCCAAAAAACCAAGTCATAAAAAAACATTCAGTGACAAAATGATGGACAAGCTGGCTAGTTGGTACCAACCAGTGCTGCAGAAAGCAATTAAGATGAAATACATTGTTGTAAGTGCGACCGTTGGGCTATTCGTAATTTCTCTATTTTTCTTTAGCAGGATGGGTGGCGAGTTTATTCCTCAACTGCAGGAAGGAGATTACGCATTCCATTGTATACTTCCGCAAGGTAGTTCACTGAATCAAAGTATAGAGACATCGATGCAGGCTTCGCGTATACTCAAGGAATTTCAGGAGGTTAAGATGGTTGTTGGAAAAACAGGTGCAGCTGAAGTTCCTACGGATCCCATGCCTCCGGAGGCTTCAGATTTGATGGTCGTTTTGAAACCGGAAAAAGAATGGACCTCCGGAAGGAATTACAAGGAGCTTGCCGATGCCATGATGGAGAAACTTGAAGTAATACCGGGTGTCTTCTTTGAAAAGAATCAACCGATACAGATGCGCTTTAATGAGCTGATGACTGGTATCAGACAGGATGTCGCTGTTAAGATTTTCGGGGAAAACATTGATACGCTCGCATCCTACGCTAAAGAAGTAAGTGAAGTAATCCAAACCGTCGATGGGGCAACCTCTCCTCAGGTAGAGCGGGTTAGTGGACTTCCTCAAATCAATGTGGAATATGACCGTACACGTATTGCAAATTATGGTCTGACCATTCAAGACTTAAATGATGTGGTAAGTACCGCTTTTGCAGGAAAAAGTTCGGGACAGGTTTACGAAAATGAGAGGCGTTTTGATCTTGTTGTTCGGCTTGACAGTCTCCATAGAAGCAGTATAGATGATGTAAGCAATCTAATGATCCCAACAAATAGCGGGGTACAGATTCCGCTTTCACAGGTTGCAAATATTGAGTATAAACTAGGACCTGCCCAAATTAGTCGTGAGGCTGGTAAGCGTCGGATTGTAATAGGTTTCAATGTGGCCGGACGTGATGTTCAAAGTGTTGTACAGGACATTCAAAAACAGCTTTCCGAAAAAGTAAATTTGCCTTCGGGTTATTATTTCACCTACGGAGGTCAATTTGAAAACCTGCAAAAGGCAAGCGCACGTTTGATGATTGCAGTACCGGTTTCCTTGCTACTGATTTTTATGTTGCTGTATTTTACTTTCCATTCGTTCAAACAGGCAACGCTGATCTTTACCGCAATACCTATGAGTGCAATTGGAGGGGTGTTTGCCTTGATGCTTCGGGGCATGCCTTTCAGTATTAGCGCAGGGATCGGATTTATTGCTCTCTTTGGTGTTGCCGTACTGAACGGTATTGTTTTGATAGGCACATTTAATCAACTGAAGAAGGAAGGAATAGATGACGTTCTCAAAAGAGTAAAAGAAGGAACCATGACCCGACTACGACCGGTCTTGATGACGGCAACCGTGGCATCACTCGGCTTCCTGCCAATGGCCATAAGCACGAGTGCGGGAGCGGAAGTTCAAAAGCCTTTGGCGACAGTTGTTATAGGCGGTCTGATCACTGCAACTTTTCTGACGCTATTCGTATTGCCGCTCCTTTACATCATATTCAATTCCAAACTTAACATAAAAGGTAAAGGAAGCATGAAAACAATACCAGTTGTGGTTTTACTGTGTTTGGGTGGCTTTTCAACTAGCAATGCACAGCAACAAAATAGAGTTTCAATAGATAAAGTAATAGAAACAGCTTTGCAAAACAACCAACAATTTGGAGTAAACAGTGCGAAAATTAAAAGTGCCTCTCTAAATGTAAAGACGGCCACTGATATTCCCAAAACAGGCGTTTTCGCAGAAAACGAAGATTTCCGTCCCTCGGACAATGTGGGTATTTTAAAAGTTGGTATTTCACAAAGTATAGCCTGGCCAGGATTGTATGCGGCTCGGAAAGATTATTTCAAACAGCAGCTTAAATATGCTGAGATGAATACGGATGTACTAAATGCAGTCATTAAAAGAGATGTACGTACCGCCTATTATCAGCTTTGGTATTTACAGGATAAGCAAGCATTATTCCAAAGGCTGGATAGCATATATACTATGCTTTTTAAAACCACTGAAGTTAGGGTAAAGACAGGTGATGTTGCTAAACTGGATCAGGTGTCTGCAGAGGCTAAGCTTAGAGAGCTTCAGGCGTTTATGGATCAGAATAAGAAGGAAATGACGGTACAGCAACAACAATTAATGATGCTTTTGAACCAAAATGAATGGTTACTACCTGTCTCGGCTCCTCTTGAAAAGATAGAAGTACAATTGTTGGAGAACATTACGTCCCATCCTATTCTTGCCTTACAGGAACAAAATGTAAATATTGCATCATCCAATATCAAAGTCCAAAAAAACACGAATAGGCCTGAATTTTCAGGAAGATTTTTCAGCCAACGTTTATGGGGAGCGAAAGATCCTTTCACTGGCTTTTCAGTAATGGCATCCTTTCCATTGTTTGGAACCGGTGCTTATCGTAATAAGGTAAGAGTAGCAGTTACAGAGAAAGAGGTGCAGGAAAAAACACTATCCTATCAGACGCAATTGTTCCAGACCCAGAGAGGAACCGCAATTGCTGAAATAGAAAAGAATTATTCCTTGTTGAATTTCTATGAAACCTCCGGCTTAAGGCAATCTGAAGAAATTATCAATGCGGCCAGCCTGAGTTACAGAACGGGTGAGATAAGTTTTGCAGAATTGGGGCAGTTTCTTAACCAGGCTATTGGCATCCGTCAAAATTACCTGGACGTATTGAACCAGTTCAATCAATCAGCAATTCAATTCAATTACTTCAATAACAAATAAGATAAAATGAAAATCATAGAAAAAATATTAGTTGCAGCTATTCTCATAACAACTTTATATAGCTGTGGGGGAAAGGCAAAAAATAAAGAGGGTGCTAAAGCTCCAACAGAAAAAAAAGCAGCTGAAGCCAGTGGTGAGGAAGGACATTCAGAAGAAGAGTCTTCCACTATTGCCTCACTCACACAGGAACAGATCAAAGCTGTTGGCATCAAACTTGGAAACATTGAGGATAAAAATCTGACAGCCACTGTCAAAGCTAACGGGGCACTAAGGGTACCAAACAACAAGAAGGCGAATGCAACATCCCTTTATGGTGGTGTTATTAAAAGCCTAAATGTACAGTTGGGTGATTATGTCCGCAAAGGTCAGGTAATTGCCACTATTGAAAATCCTCAGTTTATTCAGCTGCAGGAAGAATACATCACAATTGACAGCAGAATTACGTTGGCACAACAGGAACAAAATCGTCAACAGGAACTTAATCAGGGAAGTGCGGGAGCGTTAAAGAATCTCCAGACAGCTAATGCCGATTTGAACGCTTTGATGGCCCGTAAGGCTTCCTTAAAGAAACAAATACAATTAATGGGAATAAATCCCGCTACTATCAGCAGGGAAAATCTAAGATCAGCACTAACGGTAACAAGTCCTGTCAGCGGAACCATAAGCAATGAGTTCGCAAAAATTGGAAGTTATGTCGATGTATCATCTCCTGTGGTTGAAATTGTAGATAACAGTCTGTTACATCTAGACCTTCAGGTTTTCGAGAGGGATCTCCCTTACATGAAAGTGGGACAAGTAGTGAATTTTACCATTACTAACAATCCACAGGTGACTTATAGCGCAAAAGTATTCAATATAGGTTCATCCTTCGAGAATGAAAGTAAAACAGTTGCTGTGCACTGTACTGTAGTAGGTAATAAAACCGGATTGATTGATGGAATGAATATCACAGGCATGGTAAGTGTCGAAAATGTTATGGCATCTACCGTACCCAATACTGCAATTGTTGAAGCGGATGGCAAGTTCTATATTTTTGTCCATACAGACAAAGAGCCTGAAGCTGGCCATGAACATGCCGAGGGTGAAAGTCATGATCAGAAAGCAGAGGAAGACCATGATCACAAACCAGGAGAACAGCATGATCATGCTGCAGAAAATAAGCAGAAAGAACCAAAAATGAATTTCGAGAAGATTGAAATAGCAAGGGGCATTTCCGAATTGGGATACACAGTGATTACTCCTGTAAATGAAATTCCTAAAGGGGTAAAAATTGTTACAAAGGGCGCATTCTTTATCAACGCCAAATTGAGTAACACCGGGGGGCATGATCACTAATCTTTAATACGAATAGGCTATGAAAGAACTGGTAATATTAGTTGAAGACTATGTTTCTGCTTTACTGAAAGATGAGCTTTCAGTTGACCTTTGTTTTCATAGCCTTACCCATACCCTGGAAGTTGTCGAAGCAGCCAAAGAAATTGGAGGAGTTTGCAATTTGGATGATTCCGAAATGGAAATATTGACTGTGGGGGCATGGTTTCACGACTGTGGCTACGCTTACACATACACTGGCCATGAAGAAGAAAGTAAAAAAGTAGCCGAGAATTTTTTGAAAAAAGTTACTGCCAATACTGAATTTATTAATTCAGTATTGGCTTGTATCGAAGCTACAAAGTTTCCGCAATGTCCCAAGAACAGAATTGAAATGGCATTGTGTGATGCGGATCTCTTTCACTTGACCAGAACCTCCTATCCAAGGTATGCACATGCGATAAGGAAGGAGTTTGAAATCTTTCTCCATCAAGTTTATTCTGACGCCCAATGGCATACCGTTAATTGCAACATGCTGCTAACTCATAGCTATTGGACAGTGTATGGACAAAATATCCTAAATAGATTTAAGGAAGTAAATATTGGATTAATGGGCTGTAATTGCTCAGACATGGCTAAGTGATTATAAACCTACATTATGAAAAATCAAAAAAATTATGGCGTTGAAAGAAGAATTTGAAAGGCGGAGAAACTGGCTTTTTATTTATAGAAGTTATTTACCAATCGGGATTTTAATCGATGCAATCTTGGTGGCAGTGTATAGGAATTTACAAAATAAAAACTTGTTTTTTAGTTCCACCACCTACGGAATTACTAGCCTTAGTATAGGAGTTATTAGACTGCCAATAAGAGTATATACGGTAGGATATACTGTCCAAAACACCTCTGGTCATAATACCTATCATGGACAAGTTGCGTACATGCTGAACAGTACATCGCCATACATTTCACTTGGACAATTTCATGAACGAAAAGGATAGTTATTGAGCCTAATGAACTAAACAATAAAATTATAAAGTAATTGTAACAGAAAAAAAATGATTGATTTCAAACACCACACAATATTACGTCATGCTATTAAATCGGAAAATATCAATTTGGTACTTTGTAAATGAAATCAAGATACAGATCATGCTGATTTGTGTCTTTGCAATATCTATCGGATTGCTGGATATGCATCCGACATTTAAAAAAGTATCACTTCCTTTAAGTATTCCCGCACTCGTAGGAACGGCAGTTTCTTTACTGCTTGCTTTTAGAACAGCACAATCCTATGAACGTTGGTGGGAAGCAAGGAGTATATGGGGGGCTATCGTAAATGATTCCAGAACCCTTTTAAGACAGTACATTCAGTATGCTCCCGATACCCCTAAGTACGAAACAAAGGAATTTGCTGAAAGACAGATTATCTGGACTTATGCTTTGGGCAATTCCCTTAGAAGAAAACAATTCTCACCATCAGTTCAGGCTTACTTAAACATTCATCAAATTAATGCTGCAAATATTCCAAATGCGTTACTCGACAAGCATTCGGAAAGGATTAAAGAACTTGCATTCGCTGGGGACATATCACATATTCAACAAGTGCAATTGAACGAAACAATTGCAAGGTTATGTGATAGCATGGGTAAGTGCGAACGCATAAAAAACACCGTTTTCCCACGATCATATAGTCTGCTTGTCCATACGCTCATCTATGTATTTGCGGCGATTTTACCGTTTGGATTGGAGGATGGCCAACTTATTGTTGAAATTATGATGACTATTCTTATACCCTCGTTATTTATTGCTATAGAAAAAACGGCAATCATTATGCAAGATCCTTTTGAGGATACTCCTGTAGACACGCCGATGACCTCACTTGCACAGACAATCGAGATTAACCTGTTGGAAATGATCGGAGAAAAAGATATTCCGGTAAAGTCTAAAAACGATTCTTACTATGAAATGTAAAGTATTGATAAATAATAGAAACAATTAAATGTCATGGATATCAATTTTGAACTTTTACTCTCGGCTAAATTGCTGCTCGCGCTCATTTTAGGTGGTGCTGTGGGTATTGAAAGGGAAAAGGAGCAGCAAAATATGGGCATAAGAACTTTTGCCTGCATCTGTGTTGCCTCTTGTCTTTTTGTATCCGTAGCTGCTCATCTGACCGAAGACAGATCTGCAACCGCAAGGATGCTCGCCGCAATTGCTACCGGATTAGGCTTTATTGGCGCAGGCATAGGTTTTCATAATGAAAAAAGTATGCCAACAGGTCTTACTACCGCTGCTGGTCTTTGGGCAATCGCAGCTGTTGGAATAGCAATAGCACTAAATATGTTTGTTCTGGCAGTTTCAGCGACGCTCATTACCCTACTTATTTTCTCCTTCAATCAGTTTGCATGGTACAGGAGATTTTTAAAAAAGTTATCAAACAATAAGAACAGTGATCATGAAAAAGAATAATATTCAATTCGATCTGCATCTTCAAAATGTAACCATTTTATTAAATGATGCTCAAAAAGAAGAAAACCCAGGGCGTTACCTTTTTGAAAATAACCTTAGAACACCATTATTTCAATTGGAAGCTTTAGCCAGAATATATAGCATAACTGGGCCCAAAAGGAAACGTTTTATTAAGATGCGGGAAAAGTTCAAGCAGTTGGAAGATATACTTGGAAGCGCGGATTATTTTGTTGCCTTGGGTATAGAGTTTTCGAACAATAAAAACATTCCAGAAGATGTCAGCTCCTATTTCTCGGCGCAAGAAGAAAAAGCTTTTAAGAACCTCAATAATTTACTTAAAAGTAAAAACTGGTTAAATGGAAAGCTAGTAAAAAAGATCAGCAGAAATCTTAAAAAAACGAATTGGCGAAAAAAAGACGAACAACATAAGCGTCTTGTTAAATTTTATCGGTCTGAGATTGAAAAGATCATGGAATATAACAAGAAAGGCAAAGCTATTTTTAAAGACGTTGAGTTGGGTGTCCATGAATTCCGAAGGAAGTTGCGCTGGTTAAGTATTTATGCGCAGGCGCTTCAGGGATGTATTGAACTCATAGACATTGAAGAGGAAAGGCTGATTTTCGAGAACTATCTTACAGATTCAGTATTGGATTCCCGCTATAACAAACTTCCCGCTGTGGAAGATAAACAGATGAAACCGTTGGCAATCTCCAAATTTGGCTTTTTTGCGATCAGCTGGATGATCGAGCAATTGGGAATCTTAAAGGATAAAGGACTCGGATTGCTCGCCTTGGCGCAAGCGGTAAAGGAAACCGAAGGCATAAAAAGTGACCAGGCTATAATAAGGGCGAGGGAATATATCGGTAAGAAAGCACCATCTATTGAAGGTATATTAATTGAAGCGAATAAAATTACTAATCAGTTTTTAAATGATAGAGTATTAGAAAATCTTTCAAAATAGAGCTTATGGAATTCAAACGTAGCGTACATATTGGAAATCTATGCTATCCACACACCGGGGACGAACTTCTCGAACTAGGTGGTGGGAAAGCTTTGGCGTACAAGATCGTGGTATTGACAATACTTCTTATAGACTTTTTGAATCCGGTAAGGGCTGAATCTCAAACAAGAGCTTCGGAGTATTGTATGGATTATGTAAAACTCTATAAAAGCTATGGGGAGTTCAGCGAAGGAAAATTTATTGACAGCATCTGTCTTACAGGCAAAAAGAACAAGTTCAGTGTTTATTACAACAAGCTTACTTTAAAGCATGGACAGCAAAAAAGTAAATTTCCGAATGGGAGTTTATGGGGATATCAAAGAGGTAATGATCTGTTTCGTTATTTTAATAAGGGGACGACTTTCGGGACCTATGGTTATCATAAAATTATTGGGAGTAACGGATTGATTATCTATTCTAAATACGAACGGGGAGGCTATAGATACGCAAGTCGCACCTACTATTTTTATAGCAAAAATCTAAACGCTCCGCTTGAAAAACTTACTATTAAAAATATTGAAAGTGATTTTTCCAATACGTCATTTATTAGTGAAGTAAAAGCTCTGAAAAACCTGACCGAATCAGATAGCAAGGGCAATTTGATGATCAATGTTATTTACAATAAATACTATTAGGTATGTTAGATAAAAGATGAAAACAGCACCGATCTTATCGATGTCTAACATCATAAAACAAAAACCATCTTAAAAAAATATTATGGAACACAAACACAAATACGACGCCCTGGGCAAACAGATTTGCTGTACACAGACCGAAAAGGTCTATACAGAAGCGGGCGCAAAAGAATTGGTGAAAGACGAACATCACAAAAATGACGGACACGACCATGGTCATAGTGATGATGATGGTCATGACCACAGTAATGCCACCGTAAGTCCGATTAAAATGTTCCTTCCTTCCATCCTCTCCCTCTTACTTTTACTTCTAGCAATTGCATTCGACAACTGGGTGCCTCAGGAATGGTTTAAAGGTACTGTCAGGTTTATTTGGTATCTGGTATCCTATGCAATCGTGGGATTTCCAGTTATAAAGGATGCTATTAAAAGTATTTCGAAAGGTGAAGTATTCTCAGAGTTTTTTTTGATGAGTATTGCGACGATTGGCGCATTTTTTATCGGAGAATACCCCGAAGGAGTAGCAGTGATGTTGTTCTATGCAGTAGGTGAAGTATTTCAAACACTTGCCGTATCCAGGGCGCAAAGCAACATTAAAGCATTGCTCGACCAGCGACCAGACGAAGTAACTATTATTGTAGACGAAAGAGCAAAAACGATCAAGGCGGAGGAAGCTCAGATTGAGGATATTATTCAGCTTAAACCCGGTGAAAAATTGGGACTTGACGGAGAACTTCTTACTGATAGTGCTTCTTTTAATACAGCAGCACTCACGGGCGAAAGCAAGCCAGATACCAAGAATAAAGGAGAAACGGTGCTTGCCGGAATGATCAATCTGAATACAGTAGCCCGTGTTAGAGTAACTACCGCTTATTCGGATAGTAAACTCAGTAAAATACTGGAGCTGGTACAAAACGCTACTTCCCAGAAAGCCCCGACAGAATTATTTATCAGGAAGTTTGCAAAAGTGTACACTCCCATCGTGGTTTTTTTGGCCGTAGCAATTTGCCTTGTTCCTTATTTCTTCGTTGACAATTATGTATTCAATGATTGGTTATATAGGGCCTTAGTTTTCCTTGTAATTTCATGCCCTTGTGCACTGGTTATTTCTATACCATTGGGATATTTTGGGGGTATTGGCGCTGCCAGTCGTAATGGTATTCTCTTCAAAGGAAGCAACTTTCTCGATGCTATGGCTGCAATACAGAATGTTGTGATGGACAAGACCGGTACAATGACCGAAGGCGTTTTTAAGGTGCAGGAGGTTATGTTCAATCCCGAGTTTAATAAAGACGAAATCTTAAAACTTGTCAACGCGGTAGAAAGTCTGAGTACGCACCCTGTTGCAACGGCTATACACGAATACGTGGGTGATATTGATAGCTCCATTAAGCTTGAAAACACAGAAGAGATAGCAGGACATGGTTTGAAAGCGACAATAAGTGGCAAGGAACTTTTGGTCGGCAATTTCAAATTGATGGATAAGTTTGGTATAAGTTACAATGTTGACCCCTCATCGATCGTCTATACGACTATTGCAGTTGCCAGCGAAGGAAAATTTGTAGGCTACATTACCATTGCTGACAGTATCAAGGAAGACTCTCAACGTACTATCGAGCTGCTTCACAAACTCAATGTGAAAGTAACCATGTTAAGCGGTGATAAAACTACGGTTGTCAAATTTGTGGCCGATAAATTGGGAATTGACAATGCATTCGGAGATCTGTTACCGGAAGATAAGGTAAACAGGGTAAAAGAAATCAAAGCTAAAAGTGAAACTGTAGCCTTTGTGGGCGACGGGGTAAACGACGCCCCTGTAGTTGCACTAAGTGATGTAGGTATCGCCATGGGGGGGCTCGGAAGCGATGCGACCATTGAAACAGCGGATGTAGTCATTCAGGATGACAAACCCTCCAAGATCCCTATAGCCATCAATATCGGTAAGAAAACCAAGAAAATTGTATGGCAGAATATAACACTGGCATTTGTAGTAAAAGGTATTGTTCTGATCTTAGGTGCGGGCGGTCTGGCTACAATGTGGGAGGCTGTCTTTGCTGATGTGGGCGTATCATTGATTGCCATATTAAATGCCATTAGGATACAGCGAATGAAGTTTTAGCTTTCAATTCAACAATTGTCCTTAAGCATGAAAACATGTGTAAAGGTTTAAAGATAAGAGCTTATGCAAAAAGACAAAGATATTTACATCTTAAAAGCTTCAGGCCAGCGCGTGGCTTTCGACAGTAATAAATTAAGACAGTCACTGTCCCGGTCCGGAGCGGCTCCGCAGCAGGTTGAGATTGTTCTGCAAAAAGTGCAGGACAATCTTATCGATGGAATGGCTACCCGGGATATTTACAAGACGGCTTTCAAATGGCTAAGAAAAATAGCAAAACCTGCTTCGGCCAGGTATAACCTGAAAAAGGCGATTATGGCGCTGGGCCCTACTGGTTTCCCTTTTGAAAAACTTACCTCGGCGATATTAGAATCTATGGGATATAGCACACGAACAGGAGTAATTGTTCCTGGGCATTGTGTAAAACACGAAATAGATGTGATAGCGACTAAAGATGATCATCATATTATGATAGAATGCAAGTTCCATAATCGGCAAGGATTTGTTAGTGATGTAAAAATTCCGTTGTACATCCAATCAAGATTTCTCGATGTCGAAAAACAGTGGCAAGATAGCGGTTGTCACGGTCCCCAGTTCCATCAAAGCTGGATAGTAACCAATGGCCGCTTTTCTGACGATGCAATTCAGTACGGTACATGTATGAAAATGTCTTTGGTTGGATGGGATTATCCAAGAGATAAAGGTCTGAAGGACCTTATAGATCGTTCCGGCCTGTATCCCATAACCTGCCTGATCTCCTTAACGGAAAGGGACAAAAAAGTGCTGTTGGCTAATGATATAATTGTGTGCAGCACATTATTACAACAACAGGAAATATTAACCCGGATAGGCTTGACACCGGAGAATATCCTGGAAGTGGTTAATGAGTGCCGTATGCTTTGCGAATAAAAAAAATAGAATTAGTAATGGATACCATCAACCATAAAGAGATCAAGACAAATTGGTATGTAGTTACCGGTGGACCCTGTACCGGCAAAACTACCGTCGTAGAACTTCTGGCAAAACGTGGATATGCAATTATTGCGGAACAGGCAAGACATTATATTGATACACAAAAAATTAAAGGCAGAACAGTCGAAGAGATAAAGAACAACAGAGAACAATTCCAAATGGAAGTACTGAATCTTCAGATCAGGGAGGAATCAACGCTGGATGTTAATAAAATCGCTTTTTTAGACAGAGCGCTTCCCGATGCTATGGCCTATTACAAATTTCTTGGACTGAAATATGACCGAAGGCTTATTGCAATGTGCAAGAGGTTTTGTTATCAGAAAGTTTTTGTTCTTGACCGTCTTCCTCTTATTAATGATTATGCAAGACTAGAGGACGAGCAGGATCAGATTAGAATTCACAATTTGATTATTGAGGTCTACACCCGCTTCCCATGTCCGGTCATCCAGGTACCTGTCCTTCCTCCCGATCAAAGGGTAAAATTTATCCTTAATAACCTATAATTTTTTTAATGTCTAAATTAAATGATTTCAAGAATAATTCTAATATATATATTAATAGTCTTGCCTATACTGTTGTGTGCTCAAGATAGCACAATTGTTTTAAAAAAAACTGATACAGTATTTGGCGATAAAAGTATTTACAATCTTGGTTATAAAAAATTGATTCTACCCACTTCTTTGATTGCAGTCGGCGCCATTAGTTTTGCCATCCCACCGATGAAGGCACTGGATGTTTCAACCAAGATAGAGATTTCTCATGATAAGCCGGCAAAAACGACCCTGGATAACTATACGCAGTATTTTCCCGCTGTAATGGTGTATGGATTAAATTGGACCGGGGTAAAAGGGGAACACGGTTTTAAGGATCGTACTATCATATATGCAATGTCTCAGCTTATAGCTGCTGCAATCGTCACTCCTGCGAAAAATATAATTGCAGAAGAACGTCCGGATGGATCGAACAGAAAATCATTTCCTTCGGGACACGCTGCTACAGCTTTCTCTACCGCTCAATTTATGTACAGAGAATACAGGGGTAATAATCTACTGTTGAGCCTTTCAGGTTATCCGTTTGCGATTTTCACAGGAGTTTACAGAGTGATAAACAATAAACATTGGATGACAGATGTCGTTGCGGGCGCAGGTGTAGGCATTCTTTCAACAGAGCTAGCATATTGGTTGTATCCTAAGACCGATTTCCTATTTAAAAGAAAAAAGAATATGAACACTAGAAGTTTTTTGGTTCCCTTTTATCAGTCAAAGAAATTAGGATTGTCTTACTCATTGATTTTTTAAAGTATGCAAAATGAAAAAAAACAAAAAACTCAAAGACGACGGCCAGAAAAAAAACAGAGAGTTGTATCAGTTCATAGCAAAAGAAATCAACCTTATAAAATGAAAAGATCACTGTTCATGACATTCGTACTCGTCATATTGTAAGCTTCCCTTAAAACCGTAGTGTTTAAAAGTAGATAAAAACACTAACTTTAAAGTTGAAGCAATGAAAAAGTCAAAATTCACAGAAAGCCAGATTCTTGGCATTTTAAAGGAGCAGGAGACGGGCAAGGGCGTAGCCGATATCTGTCGAGAGCACGGCATCAGCCAGGCAGCATTCTACCAATGGAAAAGCAAATACTCTGGCCTGGAGCTCAACCAGCTTAAGCGGATGAAGGAACTTGAAGCGGAGTTGGCTCAATACAAGCGGATTGTAGCGGAGCAAACTTTTCAGATTACGGTAATGAAAGACGTAATCGAAAAAAAGCTTTAGGGCCTGCCGAAAAGCGAGAGCTGGTTGCTTACTGCCATAAGCATTATAAAGCCAGTATCCGGCAGGCCTGCACTTGGTTCCATATTCAGCCATCGGTGTACTACTACCGGCCGCAACCTAAAGATGACGATCATATCAGGCACCTGTTGTCAGAGTTGTCGATCCTTCATAACCGTTGGGGATTTTGGATGATGCATTACCACCTGCGGCATCTCAACCATCGTTGGAATCACAAGAAGGTATATCGCATTTATACCTCAATGGGATTAAATCTGAAACGAAAATGTAAGAAGCGTTTGCCTGCAAGAGTGATGGAGCCTTTGTTACAGCCGATCCATCCCAATATCACCTGGTCTATGGATTTTATGCATGACGTGTTAAGCACAGGTATAAACTTTCGATCTTTGAATATTATTGATGATTACAACAGGGAATGCCTGGGTATTACGATTGACACAACATTAAACAGTAAACGTGTCATTCGCCAGCTGGATCAGCTGGTGGGATGGCGTGGCCTGCCGCAAAAGATCCGCGTTGATAATGGACCGGAATTTGTGGCCCAGGCATTGGCATCCTGGGCTGATGACCGGGGTGTAGAACTTAAGTTTATCGAGAAAGGCAAACCTTTTCAGAATGGATATATGGAGCGGTTCAACCGAAGCTTCAGAGAGGAAGTGTTGGATGCATATTGTTTTACCCGGATAAAAGAGGCTCAGGCAATGGCCCATGCATGGATGTGGATATACAATAATCAACGGCCTCATCAATCGTTAAACTACAAGCCACCGGTCACCTTTTTAGAACAACATCAAAAACAATCAAACTTCCCTACGTTCATTGCAGACGAAAATTGCAATTGGGAAAAACTTGTAAATGCCTCAACAGTATGACCAATTTCTTTTCCCTGGCTCCAGGGTTTATAGGGCAAAACTGAATGATCTCTAACAAAAAACTCTACTTTTAACCGTTAGTATTCAAGGTGAGTTTACAATATTGTTTATTGTAATAACTATTGCAATTATAACACAATTAAAACATATATATATCCATCTTTCAGGAAAGGGGCATTAAATAGTTTCGCGAATGATATTTATATGACTTTATTTTTGACAATGATGCCGTTTTTTCTGGTCTCTTTTGTAGGCTACATAAAAATACACAACAATAATATTTGCTAGATTTAAAGGAAAGATACTAGCTCTGATATTAAAGAAGAGGTTATATACTGTGTATCTTAGCCATTAAACACACTAGTAAACTATTATTAAGCTTTTTTTAGTTCTAGACTTTTGTGACTCTTGAAATCTGACTTCTATAGCGATAAATTTCATTTTAAATTCATGAAACTCATTCGGGGATTTAATGCCCTCTATATTTTGGTTCAACCGGTTCGTCTTTGACTTCTGTATCAAATTATTATTAAAAGATTTTTTTCAAAACTTCCCTTTTGCCTTTTGGGGTAGTATTGCCTGTGGCAACCATATAATCAAAGAGTTCCTACAGCCCCCTGTTATGAATTTCTCCTGCAAAATCAAAGGGATTTGCAACTGCCTTATTAACCTCCAAAGTAGAACCCAATTTAGTCTTACGAAGAGTACAAAGGCTCTGCTGCTGCGCTTCAGGATACTGCTTACAGATGATAATACTCACTGCTATTATTGCAGCAAAGAAGATGATTTTTTTCATGTTTAATCATTAACTGACGGAAATATTTCAGGATCAAATATGAAAAATACGGAGGTACGACATTGAAATTACATAGGTAGCTATCCAACTTTCGATCTGTCTATAGCCTTCTGTGCCCCTTACCTTGGCTTTTTACTTTCTTATTTATCCTTTGTTTCATTTTCTCATTAGCTTTCTGGTCCTTTTTTTGAAACTGTCCTTTTTTTAAGATGTCATAAATATGTCGACTTTCAAACTCAATAGTTTCATTATATTTTATTACGTTGGTAAGTAAAATATTATCGACCCGGGCTGTAATTTTATATCCTTCAATAGCGGTTATTTCTGCCCAAAACCGTTCCCTAAAAGCGCAGACCTTAACGGTATCACCGATCTTTAACTCGCGTAGGTCGTTTTGATCCGGGACGTCAAATGTATCGGGATGGATTTGTTTCATCTGCTGCGCATCTATAAAATCTATCTTTTTCATAAACCCATTATTTTTGTGTTTGCTATTATATTATTCTCTTACTATCAGCAAATGGGCAAGCTCTGGCGTCTCATAGATCCGCTCCATTTCAGACTCGATAAGCATTACTATGTCCTCTTTGATTTGAAGGTAATTCTGTTCTATCTCCGTAGGGGTAACCGTCCTGGGCTTGGGAATAGGAACATAGCCATCCATCTCTGCTTTGATAGCAGCGTGGTCATTGATAATTTCGCAGTGGAAATTCTTAAGCTGGATTTTTTGCTCCGGGTTATCAGCTACCGATCCCACAAATTCCCCGGAGGAAAGTGACGAAATTGTTGATGCCGGTATAGCGGATTCCAACTGGGTGGATTTACTGATAGAGGTATCACTGGCATTAATGGAAAGGCTTTCCCGCTCCTGCATGATTTTTCCAAACCGCTCGGATAATGTCTTGGCGGTATCTCCAAGGACCTGACCCGAAATCAGGTTACCCACGATATTGAAAATCACATCGGCGCTTTCCTTTCCATAATCTTTGCGTAATTGGGAGATATCTTGTACCGCCAGTGTGGTCGCCACTTTATTGCCACGGGCTGTTGCTATGGTACCTTCGATACCGGAAACACCACCAATATATATGGTTGGGAACTCGTCAAATAACAAAGAGCTTTTCAGTTTATCCTTCTGGTTGACCAGCTTAAGCATCCTGGCTACATACAGGGAAAGCACGGCACCATAAACCTGGGTCTTCTGTGGATTGTTACCAACACAGACGATTTTGGGATGCTCTGGATTATTAATGTCCAGGGTAAAGTCATTACCCGTTAGTACATAATAAAGCTGTGGAGATGCAAGCCTTGCCATAGTAATCTTAGCAGAGGCAATCTGTCCCTCGAGCTGCTCCATAGCACCATTGATGTAGGCGGTAACGAAAGGGTTGATCAGCACCTCAATCTCTGGCTCGGTCCTTAGTACGGGGAAAAGCTGGTCGTAGGGCATCTGCATGAGCTCAATGCAATGGGGCAGGGTACAGTATTTTCCGTTCTTAAATTTGCGCAGATACCAGATAATGCCAGTAAGGAAATTTATTGGTGACTCCACAAAGAAATCCCCGGCCTTTTTGATCCACTCCCTGTTCAGTCCCAACATTATCGTTCGGCTGCTCTCCGTGGCATCTGTTATATCGGTCATGCTCTCCGGATAAAGCGGGTTACATCGATGGTAGATGCTGTCGAAGTCGATAACATAAAACTTTGGCTCGACTTTATACCGGTGCTTATTTTTCAGGTAAGCATTGTATGCAATGATGGAGAGGTCGTCAAACTTGAAATCGTAGACGAACATCGAAAAGCCCTTTGCAATATGCTGGGTAATGACGTGCCGGATAACAAAGTAACTCTTACCCGCTCCCGGTGTGCCAACCACAAGAAGAGCCCTAAAAGGATTGATGAAATTGATCCAGGATTTACGGATCTTGCCTTTGAGATTGTATTGCGCTGGCAGATTTATGGAAAATTCATTTTCCAGAAGCCGCTCTTCCTGTGGGAAAGTTTCCTGTAGTTTATTGAAAACATCGGTATTCAGCCGGTTACGGATAATGCGTGAAAGCAGGCTTCCGCCATGCAGGATCATCAGAAACCCAATGCCGGTAACAGCCATATACATGGAGGCCAATACCTGGACTGAAGCCTGCAATCCGAGTAACAGATGACTCAATCCGTAGATGAGGAGCCCAACAATAAAATAGCGCAGCGCTGTAGCAATCTTTAGTTTCTCATCCTTTTTTCCCTTGGATCCTATAAGGGAAACCAATACCAAAAAAAGCGCTCCTATTTTTGAAACCTGGAAACTGGCAAACAGCCCAGTATTGCCGATCCGCTCCAAAACCTGCCGGACTACTTTATGGGATAGTCCCCACTGCTCGAATGCCCGGTAACAATAGACATAAAAATGAAGGAATAGAATCAGTAAACTAACCTTCCTTATGAAATCAATGATCTTTCTTAATGCTTCCGCATTCTCCCCCGTATTCATACTTCACGATTTTAATTTCAACTTCACGTTTGCGACTGTTGCCGCATTTTCTTTTTCTTCTTTCTTTTTTGCGGATCAAATAGGACCTGCTCATGCTCATCATAAAAAGCGATATCCAGTATCTGCTCAATTACAGGAAGCTCTCTGCCTGGATGGGGTGGCGATGCCCCCCCGACGGTTGAAGATGCCGGCTTTACTGCTGTATTTTGGCTCAATGAAGGCTTGTTCAGCGGTCCTTTTTGGTCCGCTCGTCCTACCATAACATTTGTAGTTTCCCTGAGCCCTGATAGCTTTTCCATAAAAGCTTTCGCCCCATAGTCTTTGCCTACGGCGCTGCCATTGACAACGATCCGGGTCGCGTTGTCGATAAAAGTGACACCGTAGACCCCGGCGGCTTCGCTCTGGCGGAGCAGGATACGGATGCCATGACGGTGGAGCCTTAGCTCAAAATCCGCTCTACTGGTAGCGGTACGCAGCTCCCGGTCCAGCAAATGTTTTAGCCGCAACACATAGGGTTTCTTCTGCTCCTTACTAGCCAAATACACCTTCTCGAGGTTTTTAATGGTAGGTGATGAGTAGATTGAGCTGGCCTTGACGGGGATACCAACACGCTCGCCATGCTCGTCCAACAAACTGTAGACAAGACCGCCCTTGCTGTGCATAAAGGATCCCTCCTCTCCAGGATCTGCCAGCACGCCAAACTGTCCCAATACAGCATTGAGTTCCGGAAGGGAGTTGAATTTATAGGTGCCGACAACTTCGCGTACAATAGCGGAGATCGCTGCCTTTGTCTCCCGCTTTCCATAGACTACCCCCTGAAGGTGAGCAGGCTTTAGAACAAATGCCTGTTCCTTTTGCTGGTCTTCTGCTTTGACCAGGTTATAGGAAATCTCCAGACTTTTACGGGCAGGTTCCGAAAGTAGCTTGCCGATATTGTGCGTTTCAATCCTATTTCCATCAGCATCTATATTGACAGTAGCCAAATGAATATGTGGGTGAGCGGCATCGAAATGCCGGTACACCAGGAACGGTTGTCCGCCAAAACCGATAGCCTGCATGTAATCGGAGGCCAGGCGGCAGAGCGTCTCATCGTCGAGTTTATCCTGCCGGGAAAAGTTGAGGGTTATGTGCAATGCATTGGTTCGTGTCCGTTCATTGAGCTGGGTCAATTTTTCAAAACGTTCCTGCTTATTGTGGAAAGATAGCTCCGAAATTTCCCGGCCAAACCCGGAGGCCATGAGCACTTTGGCCTCTGCATGTCGAACCTTCCGTTCATTATAACTCAGGATACCGCGGATGTTTTTACCGCTCACGATCCGGGCAACCATACCTTCGAAAGATTGGAAATAATACCAAGTAGCTCGGTCACTTTAAGGTCGGTCTGCTGGTAAAGCCGGGTAATTTCCATCGCAGAAAAGAGCTTGGCTTCGGCTCCGCTGGCATTATGGAACCGCTTGGTGACCTGGTTGATGTTGACCCCGATTGCCTGGATCTGCTGCCGTATTTTGGACAGCTCTTCCATGAACATGTCCAGGGAAGCATCCCTGGAAAGAACAACGATCTTTTTATTATCCAGGATATTTCTGAGCAGTTCGCTCAGCGATTTTATGCCCTGGGACCTGAGCTGCAGGCTCTGGAGTTCCTCGAATTTTTTAGCGGTAATACGCGTATGTATCCTGTGTGTAAATCTCTGCCTCTGTTCCATTTTCTTCAATTTTATCTTATACAATACGCTGATCCTGTTTCGTAAGAAAACCCGACTCCGGAGGGTTTTCGGTCCCCTTTATGCCGGTAGGCAAATGGGGCAAGATGGGTTTGTCGACAAACCTACATCTTGCTGGATACCCAGTTCAAAAGGGGCATCCTCCAAATTCCTGATTCGGGCAATTACTTAACTATTGATATTTACATTCGTGACGATCTTCCTTTGGCTTTTTGTAGCAATTTTTTTGGACTTGCTTTGTGGGAGACTGCCTTTTGACTTTTACTATTGGAAATTGTTTCCCGCTCAAGAAATTCCAGAAGTTCCGGGACTTTCTGCACTTTTATTCCCTGAGAATCGTAACTACCCACCCTGAAAATTTGCTCCTGCATTCCCATTGGGGTTAGACTATCATAGGGAAACTTGAACATACCTTTTTCATTATTTAAGAATAAAAATTCGAGATAAATTCCGGGTTCTTTAATGATATTGTGGTAGAAGTTCCTGCGGTAAGATTGTAGTTTCGCACGTTTGTGACCGTTAAATTCCATGGTCGCTCTGGTAATCGCAGTGGTAAAATCCTGCTCATAGGCTAAAGCTTTATCCAATTCATTAAAATCATGCTGCAAGAGAGATTTCAGTACTATATTAGGATCCCTGTCCAGCAGTATTTCAGAAAATGGTAAAGGATACAAATTCATATGTTCAGGAAAAGGTGAAGCAAACTGTTGCCGGGATATGGTAGCGGAATAGTATGGTAGTGCGGCTCGATCCTTTTGAAGCTTTAGCATCATAGCCTCCTGCGCCAGCAAATCTTTATACTTTCCGCTTTCAAGGTCCAGATAAGAAGCCTGTAAAAATGAACCCCTGGTGTCATAGCCCCTATATCCAGAAAAATCCAGGCCAGATTTCTGTTCGAAATCGGAAATTCCCTTGGGAAAATGGTAATAGAGACCTTCTGTATTGCTGCCGATCCTTTCAGTTTCCATCTTTCTTTCGAGTTCAATACTGCCATCGCTAACAATGAACAACTTCATTTCCTTAATTTCTCTTCCTTTAATCAGTTCAGCGCTGGAGCCGTCAAATAACCAGTTAAGGTTTCCAAATGTTATCATTCTCTCCACTGCAATTTTAAAATCATTGCAATATATTTTTGCACCTGAGGGATATGTCGTGGGCTCATTGAATTGAATATCTATGCAGTAATTACAGTTTTCTTTTTCCATTTTCGTGACTATAAAGATTTAAAGACTTTTTCCTCTACGTTTAATTGAGGAAGTTTTATTACTTACGGTGCTGTCATTTTTTAGAGATGCTTTCGGATCCAAATGCGGAATTTGGTTTTGCCTCCAATTAGGATCCAGCTGGAAATTGAAAGGAATTTCCTGGTGGATTTTATCAAAGATTTTTAGCCCGTCCAACTTTTCCGTGAGCTCTATGATGATAATATCTCCTGATTTTGCTTCTACTTTAGCAGGCATACCATCCAATAGACGCTGCAACATTTCATCTTTCCGATATTCCCAAACAGGTAACATGTTCCAGATTTTTTCCAGTTCTTTTTTAGAAATTGCCTGGAAGTATTCGATGTTTGCAGTGGTGCCGTCGACGGATTCAGAAAGCCGTTGCCAGGTGCCGATCGTCAAATTGTTCTTAAAATCTTCTAAATAAACTGGTCTTCCGGAAAGCAGTCTAACTGCTTTATCGATGTTAATTTCAGCAGGAAAAACAGCTTTTTTTACAGGAAGGCCTGCAAGCCGATCCATAGCAGAAGGTGTAATCATGTCATTGAAATAGGGTGCGGTTAGCCAGTGCTTAAGCATCAAAGACTCGGCTACCTGTTTTCCTTCCGTATCAGATGCTATACGGAACAGTTCCTCCTGTAACAGCTCAATATCCTTTGGAAAGTTAACCTCAGAATCGTTTTCGGTAAAGGCAATGTCTTTGTCTTCCCTCCAATTTATAGTACTGAATTTATTGTCTAACCTTTCAGAATCTACGCCATTAAAGTTTCCATGCGTAATCTCTGGTAGTTGAACTACCTCAAGTGTATATCCTTCCAGATTGTACCATCCTTTATCTAAAAAAATCGGCACAGCCAGGTTAGCAAAGTATTCCTGGTTAGAAAAAGAAAAATTTAACTCAGTTATTCCCGGAATTTTTTTTAGCCTTTTAATTGCTTCGTCCTTGATTGCTGATTCCGTAATAGCGATGGCTCCCAGATCAGTTAAATGCATAGTAATAGCTTCGATCCTTTCGGATATAATGAGGAAAGCAAGATCTGCAGTTAAATGGGGATGGTCTTCCAGGTGGAAATTGTAATCATGCTCGTATAGGCGCCTCATCCTCTCCGATTCTTCCGAAAAGATGGCAAACATATCGGCAGGCCAATGTTTGTACATGAGCAAATCGGCTGTAAATTTTACTTGAGAAGATTCCGACAAAAGTAGTTGAGCAAGGCCATCTATGCATTCCTTTACCATTTCAAACTCGCTATCCGTAGTGTCTCCCTTTTGCTTAATCTCCCAATATTTTGTCCAGTTTATTATCGACATCTTTTGGTCGAGTTGGATGGAATTTATGCCATTTACTATTTTTTGATCTATATCTAAGGGCATTCGATGGTTTGCATGGATAGCAGTTAATTCATAAGCAAGGCTCCTTTCCAGCCATTGGAAATTGAGTCTGTACTCCATAAGTTCATCGCCAAACTCTTTTTTCCTGGAAATAGAAAAACGCGGCAGGCCATAGGCCTCATTCCTATCAATATCTGATCTGAGCTGATCATCATTAAATCCTCTACTGGCAAGATTTTCCAAAATTTCCTGCATCTCCTGTTCGTTCATAGTCTCTGTTTTAAGATTGGTTAAATCCCACGTCCTTTGCGTTTTTTATTCTTTTTTATGTGAGCCAGCTTAGGTTTTGTTCGGGAAAACGTTTGTTGCGCAGCGGGTGGAGATTGTTGCTCGAGCCTGAAGTTGTAAGGGATGATATCGCCATTTGCGGCAGTCAGTTTGAGGCTCCTGGTATCCATGTCGATACTGATTTCGACCTCGGTTTTTTGGATTCCATGCAATGTGGTCAGGCATCTGTCGCCTGACAATAGTTTTGACAGCAAATGGTCCTTATGCATATCGTCCAAGGGAAGCATGGCAAGAAATGTCCGCAATTCATATTTAGAGGGACCTTCTTTGGGCTGGAGTTCTGTTTTATTTTCATGTGTCACAAACTGGTGCCAAGTAGTATATCCCCGGCTCTGTTTGAGCCCATCTAGCATGGCTGGCCTGCCGCATAGGAGATTATATATTCTCCTTGCTCCGGTATCCAGCGGAAATGTATGAGCAACTTTGGGAAGTTTATGGAAGAGCTCCCAGGCGTCAGCATGAATATGGGCGTCAAAGAATGGAGTATCTATCCAATGGTGAAGCTGGAGATTAAGTGCAAGGTCTCTACCGTTTTCATCCCTTAGTAGCAGCTCCATAGCATCTAGGATATCCATCGCTTCGGGAGTTGGTTGGGCCATATCCTGCTCATCGAACGTGTATAAATCATCCCGTTCCCAATCGATGGCATCCATTTTGTCGGCCAACTCCGCAGTCTTAATTCCATTGTAAATCCCATGTTTGAAGTCAGGATATCGGGTAAAAGTGGCGTCTATTTGTGTGGCCTTAAATTCCTTACCATCTGAAGTGACCCTGATCTCATAATCGATAACTCCCTCACTCCCGTTTTTGGATGCCCGGCATACAAAATGATCCGGATTGCGGCTTAAGATACTTTCTAAAAATCCATACACATCGGTATTGGTAAACTCGGTGATACCGCTACTGAGTATCAAAACCTGAAGCTGTTCCATTTTCCCTGAAAGGATATGAAAGGCAAGATTGGCATCGGCAATTCCCCAATCGGAAGCGGCAAATTCGCGGCTTCTTTCGTTTTCCTGCCCAGGATTATAAGTCGCGCTATATCCCTTCCATCTGTAATTGTCAAATTGGTGATCCCAGCCAAAATCCAAAAGATAATCCATCCTTTCTTCACCAAAATCTTTTCTGAACCCTACACTGAACTGAGTGCCCGCATTACGGTATTCCTTTAAAAAATCTTTAGGCTCAAACCCTTTTAATTTCAGGTATGCCAGTATTTGCTCTGCTTTCTCTTCCATCTCTACAGCATTTCTGGTTTACAAATGATCTTTTTAAATGCCCTTACTTTTTGCTTTTTGAGGAACGGGCTTCATAAGGTATTCCACACTCTGCTTTATAAATTGATCCTCCTTTAATCCTGCAGCTTTTAAAATAATTACCGGTATATTGCTGTTAAGCAGCTTTTCGTTGTCAGACAATGTTGGAAGCACTTCCTGAATAATTGTAGATTTCAGCAGTTCCGTTCCACTTTCGCTTTTGGTAAGGATATCTATCGGCGCCTTTGTTCTTACGGTCCGGATATATTTTGTCGGCTCTCCAATGACAATGCTCTGTTTCATGGCCACATCAACTTTTTTAAAGTATTTGGCATGTTCGAGTCTTTCCAGGTGTGCCGAAAAAAGGTCGCCTATTAGGCTTTTTAGACTTTGCGCGCTTTGCTGTGGCTTGCCATCGACCACAATAGATTTAGCAGGTAATTTGGCACAGTATTTTTCGGCCTTTTCTATGAGCGCATGACCTTTGTCGTTTAATGGGTAATAATGTGTCCCCATATGATTGCTTACAATGTTGCCGGCTTTGATACCATCGATCACCAGGTTCGCAGCAAATGAATGTGTGTCGATCCTGGGATTAAAACTTACCTTCTTTATTTCAATTTCCATGTTCTAAAAATTATGTTGTTTTCTAAAGGGAATACTTAAAAAAACTTCGTTGGGTCATAAGGATTTTCCTCCTTTTTGTTTTGGATTTTTTACGTTCTGCATTTTCAGCGCCTTGAGATCGAGGTATTGACCTTTTACCAACCCCGCTGCTTTCAAGATATGTTCCGGTATATTTTTATTAAGGACGATGTTACCATCTTTAAGCAGGGACATGATCTTTGTTTTTAACTCCTCTATAATTGTTTCTTCACCCTTCGGTTTGCAAAGGATCTGCAGGATGGTAATCTTATACCTATAAGCTGCAATAACGTTCTTGTCCGGTTTTCCGACAACGATGCCGTCAATGCAAAGTTTGTCAACCCGGTTTCTGAATTTCTGTAGTTCCTTCTCATTGACGAAATCATCTATAATACGGCCAATGTAGCTTTCAAGGTTCATCTCATAAGTATGGGTATTACCACCAATGGTATATTCTTCCTTTGGTAAACTCAGGCAATATTGTTCAGCTTCTTTAATGGCTTTTCGTCCCTCCTCTGTAGAGGATCCGTAAGAAACAGGATCACCATGCCCGTAATTGGATGCTTCTCCAACCTTTTTCCCGTCTATATACAAGTCAGCATTAAATGCATTCGTTTCCTCGCTTTGACGGGAATAATATTGGATCCGTTTTAATTCAATTTTCATAAGCTCTTGGTTTTGTAATTGATTTTTTGAAATGGTGTTAGTGTCCATCTGATAGGGAAACCCATCATCTCAGCAACAAAGAGGGGATTGAGTTTGCAGCACCTGCCAGATATACCGTTGATGGCATCATTGAGTGAATTGGTTGCTGATCTGCCTGCCAATGCAAGTGTGTCCGGATGTCTGCCACCTTTACAGTCCCTTGTCGTAGGCGTCGGTAGAAGCCTAAACATATAAGGTACCTGGCTCCAGCTTTTAAATTCCTTGGGCAGCATCCCCATGCTAAGTTCTACTGCTTGTGCCAAGCCAATGGAAACACCATGATTGCTGTGGGATGTCCCGATTTTTTGAATCACATTTCTACTATTCCTATTGGATCCGGTTGTTGGCGTGGGCAGCAGATTTGATTTGGCCAGATCGCAAAGATTAGCGCTGTATCTGGAACAGTTTGCTCTATATTTCATCCGCCCCTGAACTTGCTCGCCATTCCTTGAACTATCGATGGCTACTACAGTCGGTAGCATTCGGGTGGCGTTACTGGAGGCAAGCAGTTTCGGGTAGATCCTGCCGCTACCGGTCTTTTTCACCGTCCATCTCAGAGCGCAGCGGCCGGACTGCCAAAATGAACGTAAAAGCAGCAATTTTGAAAATACAGGTTGCCAAGACGATGAAATACCCGCCAATAAAGTCAGACACTGTTCAGCGTCTCTTGCTTTACCGTTTATAGTTTGATTATGTTCCGGCTTCTTCATCTCAACAGAATTTTAAATCGTACATCATTTGAATTGTTCGAAAGATCTGTTGCGCCACTTGTGGTACAATAGCATTTCCCAATGCCTTGATACTCTCCTGACGCCATTTTGAAAATGTTATGGGTTTTTGCGGGTATGGGATTCCCTCAAAAAGGGTTTGACCATCCACTGGGTAGGAAAACCCATCATTTGGGTAACAAACAGGGGGTTCAGTAGGGAACATGGCCCAAGGATCGCAAGTACGCTCCTGCCCGTTATTATCCCTTCCCGCTCTGGCATCAGCATTGCATCGGAAGTTATCAGTTTGACCAGGCGTGCCAGGCCCACGCTGCCCGACTTGCCATTTCGGTTCATTTTTCTGGGTATTCCGGTTTTGGTTATCCAAAAGCGGTCCTCCTTTCCCAATATCGCCCCCATAAGTGCGTCCGAGGCCAAAGGAGTCGGCAATAAAGGCGGCAATATCCTTTGCGCCACAGATGTTGTCGGGTAGAGATATGGGGCACTTGAATTTCCGGCAGGCGACGATCCATACACGTTCTCTTCTATGGGGAGCGCCGACGCCTGCAGCCGGAAGTACATACGGTTGGACTTGGTAACCCTGGTTTTCCAGATCAGTCCATACCTCCTCGAGTACCATTCCCCCCGCCCAAGAAGTAATGCCGAGAACATTTTCTGCCACGACCCAGTCCGGTTGGATTTGGAGGATCGCCCGGAGCATTTCCGGCCACATATATCGTTCATCATCTTTGCCGCGCCGCTTTCCTGCGAGACTGAATGGCTGACAGGGGAATCCACCTGAGAGTACATTAATTTTTCCCCTGAAGGCGCTGAAATCTGTTGCTTTAATATCCGCATAACTTTTACTTCTTGGGAAATGGTAGGCCAGTGTTCTTTGGCAGAACGGATCGATCTCACAATTAAAAACATTTATCCAACCGGACCATTTGGCTGCTATATCAAAGCCACCGATTCCGCTGAATAAACTCCCATGTTTGATTTTCTTTTTCATCTTCCCTCCTTTTCTTGCTGGCTTGCCGGGTGGTACAACTATGAGGGCAAAAGTGGAAATCTGGCAAGTGGGAAAATGATACTTTGGTAGTAGCTACCTTTTAATTTTAACAACTGATTATGGGTATTTTATTTATAAAGTGTTATTTTTATAATGTAACTAACTGATAAATAAGCAATGGAAATTATTATATTGATTATAGGCATCATTTTGTTGCTGGGTGGCATAGCGCTCAATATTTCTATTAACCGCCAACGGTTTTATAGAAGAGGGCCGGGAGGGCTACAGCATTTTGAAAGTTATGGAAAAGCAGTAGGCACCACTTTCTTGGAAAGGATTGGGAAAATTATTGCATTTCTGCTTATAGCGATCGGACTCTTTTTCACGATAAGCTACTTTTTACTCCCAGAATTAAAACGCGAAATTCATCGCCAGCAGACAGTAAAGCCGGAAAGAAACTAACGATTTTTAAAGAGTGGATAAAATAAAGTTCTAAAATCTTGTCCCTTGTCGCATTTAGGCTCAGGCCATAAGGAAAAATTTTTCATCCGATTTAGATATTGCAAATTCTCCATGAATTGCCACTTTTTCTAATGTGTATCAAAAGGGATTATAGCCTGCTAGAAAGGCCATGGAAGAGTAATAATTATATCAACCTGCCCTGAAAATGGGCCGTTCAGGAGGTAATCGCCAACACGTTTCTTAACTTTGGCCACATGCAATTAAGAAATTAAACCACTGATAATGAACTTCTTTTATTTCGATGATCCCGAAAGAAAACTTGACGCCTGGAGCAGGGATATGATGGACAAGCATGGCTGGTATGTTCATTTTGTCCCGAATGACGATAATTTTCCGAACCACATCAATTATCATACCCATGGTCTGCCAGAATCCTTCGGCCACCCGGATCTGCAGATCTGTTTTCCACTTTCCACGGAAGTTGCCCACCAAATATTGAGTTGTATTATAGATCAGATTAAAAACGGCGAACATTTCGAGCCTAATCGACGATATGAAAAAAAAGTTGGAAACAACCTGAGCGTCGAATTTATCGAAGCTATAGAATATAACCGCAAGCTTTTGCGGGTCGTGTTTCCCAATAAGGATGGTAATTACGAGGGTGAAGTATTTAGTGCCCAATTCGAATATACTGGTATATAAGGAGACGATTGATTATGACAGGAGAACGGGTGTTTGTAATGGGTGATATACACGGCGCATATAGGGCGTTGATGCAATGTTTGGAGCGTTCCGGATTCGATTACGAAATGGATACATTAATCCAGCTCGGTGATGTTGTTGATGGATACGGACAGAGTTATGAGTGTGTTGAAGAATTATTGAAAATTAAGAACCTCATAGCTATACGTGGTAATCACGATGCCTGGTTTTACGATTTTTTACAAACGGATTTCCATCCCGCTTATTGGAATTATGGAGGTAAAGCTACGATAGAATCCTACCTAGAGCACGCCGGTAAAAAGGTAATATGCATCCCATCCGGCAGCGGTTATAAAACATCATTAAACAGCTCAGACATCCCTGCTGCCCACCGGCAGTTTTTCCAGAATCAAAGGCTATATTATATTGATGAGCAGCAGCGCTGTTTTGTACATGGGGGCTTTAATCGCGAAATTGCTTTTGACCAGCAGGCGTTCAGTAAATATTATTGGGACCGGGATTTATGGACGGATGCATTAATCCATAAGGATGCGGGTGGAACAGTAAAAGATTTTCAAATGCCAACCTCGTTTAAGGAGATTTTTATTGGTCATACTTCAACCACAAATTGGGAGACAGATCTTCCGATGACTGCGATAAACATTACTAATTTGGACACCGGCGCTGGCCACACCGGCAAACTAACTATCATGGATGTAAACAGTAAGCAGTATTGGCAATCTGAATCAGTCGTTCGATTATATCATTAGGTTCTCTGAAGCTAGCTGGCGTCAAAATTGCACGGGCAATTAACTTGCCCTTTATTTCAGATATATCTTTATAAAAAAATAGTAGCTATATATAAAGCATCACTTTAACTCACTACCGGTTTTCATCTTTGTAATACCAGGCACTACAGCCCGGTATAAACAAGGAAAATATGAAAACATGGTATTTTGTGACGGCTCTACTCCTATGTACAGCTGCTTGTCAGAAAGGACAACAGACCGCCCCTCTTCCATCTGTAAAAAAATCGGCAGTAAAACCGCAAAAGGATTTTGCACAGGCAGCGAATCCTGAAAATCCTTTCGATGAAGTGGGCAAAATCCACAATCTTGGACTTGATGCATTAATAAACTATATGGAGACAACCCGAGATACTACGAGATACGGTAGAAGCGTCTTCCTGGCCAAATTTTTCAAGGAACTCTATAACATACATGCCAAGCCGGAACAATCATTGAAATTGGAAATGGCAATTAAGAAAGACTTTAAGGATGTATTGTTTTCCCAGAGAATTTCGAACCGTTCCAAAGTATTTCTTAAAGAACTGTCAGCAATTTTAGAGCGCATTAAAACATTAGAAGATTACAGTTCTTACAAAGAAGCATTCGTAACGCTTGAAAAAAAGATATATCTTGAAAAATTGCCAGAAAAGGAGAAAGAAATTCTTTTGTCAACCGCATCTATATTTCGCTATTCAGGTTTATTCTGGATGGAATTTTATAAGAATAATCCCCAGGCGGAAACGTGGGGATTGCTTAGGAAACTAGCGGGTGTTATCGTCGGTATTGCGGCAGATGCTACTTCTTTCTTTTACTACGCATTTGTTGATAGTTCTTATTATGAACGGCTTGAATCCACTATCGATATGAGTTACGTTTGCGGATATGGAACGGGATGGTATTAATAACCTTAACGCTATCACAAAAAGAACATTATAGCATCAAAACGTTGT
>NZ_DKSP01000081.1:29894-34276 GCF_002472745.1 Sphingobacterium sp. UBA7253
CTGACTTAATTTCAGGGCCACTGACTATCAACTTCCCAAAATTAAAAGTTGACATGCTTAAAGAGAATGATTTGATGGTTCAAGGATCATTAAATCCGAAAGCACCAATATAGCCTCCAGTATCTTTCACTGAGTATCCTTTTTTCAAGTAAGCTTTTTCTTGGAGCGGGATAACATTATCCTGCCTTTATTATAGCGCATGGCGATGATTTCTCCTACTGTAAAATAATTGGTAACTTAATAGCAATTAACTGTCTTAAAACGTATGCGCAACGTTACCCCAGAACATCTCTCAACGTTTTCGAAAGAAATTTCTTCGAATGATTTTCCCATTGAAATTAATAGAGATTGGTTGGAAGACCTTGGGATAAAATTACTAATTATTGATCCTGCAAGCGGCAATGATCAATTTAAGATACGGTTTAGTGGGATGAGGTATGAGGATGGTCTTGTTGGATCATCAGGAAATGTTCCTTTAGTAATATATGCGGAAAGAAAAGGTGCCAAAGACATTGTAATCTTTGATGAGCGTAAACACGGATACGAATGTCAAATGGTCGAGCTGAAGGAGTACTCAGAACCTATCTTTTCAAAATATAACGATAACCACGGTGCTGACCATTTCCGAATATACTTTTGCAGCAATTCCAGCGTCGATTTTGAAGATGAATTTGTTTTTAATGACAAAGGCAAGATTGAAACCAATCACGGTGAATTTCGTGATTTAAGCTGGCTCCAATCGAATGCCTTTGATTATGTTGTTGTTTTCCTCGAAAACGAACACGTTTTTGTTACCAAATTATTGGAATTGGAATTGGCATAAAAGACAATATTATTGCTTTAAAAAGTGAATTCAAATCAATGGCAATCTACACCCGGTACGGGAACTTTAAAAACATTCAACATAACGGATACGGTTAGAAAAATACCAATCAACTGGACGAGTTCAACTACTCCTTTTTCAGTGAAAGCTTCAATTGCTTGCTTATAGATATCATCGTCTACATTTTTTTTGTCCATGAGGCATTTGGCAAACCGATAGGCAACCATCTCTGTATGTGTTAAGCCTACAGGTTGTTCACCATTTAATATCGACGTGATAGCCGCTTCACTCCATCCTAAGTATCGGGCAGATTCGCTATGGGCATAAATCTCAAACTCCGAATTCCAAGCAGTTCCGATTATCAGAATTACCATCGTACGGATTTTTGGCGGAATTGAAGTATGTTCATGTTCTACATCCACCCATTGATGATAGGCCTTGCTGATCACCGGACTGTATAAGAAACCGTTAAGGGGACCGAGCAATCTCCCATCTGATAATGCTAGTTTGAAACCTACTTTCTTAGACCAGCTTATCAGATGATCTTGAAAATGCTGATGTAATTCCTTCTGCAGCGATGACAATTCATTAGGATACAGAAGAGGTAACCGGCCGCCATTAGGAGCAAGATCCAAAGTTTTACTTTCCATCTTTTATCTTTACTTTTTAAAATCTACATTTAATATCTAGGACTTTTTTTCGGAAAATGCTTCGAGTCCCTGTGCCAAGATATCTGTTGCATCTGAAGAACCTTCAAGTGGTATTAACTTTCGTGATTTGATTTTCCAACCATCCTGCGTACGAATGAGTGACCAACGGTTAGCCAGGACACGATGGATTCTATACCCTTTTGAAAATCCATGATTCGGTAATTCTCTTTCTTCTCCGTGAACATCTCGGGTTAGTATCTGAAGATAAGAAGTGACAAAGGCTTCATCACCGCGAACATCAACATAAGGAAGACCAGTAAAATGAGCGAGCCCCATTTCGATTGCCTGGTGGTGTTCGGGTTTTTGGATGAACATTGCGATAGCTTCTCGACCGTGTGCACCAGGAAGCGGTCCGCGATCAAAAACGCTATCTTCCACATATACCTGCCGAGTATAATAATCGGCTCCCGTATCAGCACTCAGGGGATGGCACGCCAGTAAGCTGTATATTTCAAGACGGTCTTCAATATTCCTTAAGCGCTGTTCAATTGTTTGATTTTCAATGTCTTTTTTCATGTTACAATTTAAATTTTGAAGTAATCAATCGTTCAGATGAATTTACAGATTCAAAATTATATAATTGTAAAACAGACAGCTTGCAATATTCAGACTATTAAATATAATTTTCAGAGTGCTGATTTACGAACAGAACTAGGCGTGACATTGGTATTTTTACGAAAGAAATTGCTTAAATAAGAAGGCTCTTCAAAACCTAGTGCAAAGGCTATTTCATTAATACTCCAGTCTTGATTTTGAAGTAAGCGATATGCTTCTTTAATGATCCTTAAAGTAATATGCTGTGTAGTCGTCTTTCCGGTATTGGTTTTTAATATTTGATTTAGGTAATCTTGATTTACCGACAATGCATCAGCATAATCCCTGGCTGTCTTCAATTTTAAAATAATATGATGATTACTTACTGGAAATTGCCTTTCCAGCAATTCAAAAAACAGAGCTGTCGTTCTTTGGGGAGCGCCGAGCGGTTTCGTGTAATTTTGCGGAGGGCTCAACTTCAAGGCTTCATGAATCAATATATATAGATAGTTTCGAAGAACCTCATACTTTAACGGATAATCAGACTTAATTTCTGTCATCATATTTTTGAAGATACCGGTAATAATGCTTTGACGATCCACATCCACAAAAAAGAGATGTTCCCCCTGTCCTGAATAAAGGGGAGTCCAGTATGAAATTCTTGAAATCAATTGGGGGAATAAACTTTTCGAAAAAAATACAGAACCATCCTTCTTGCTGTACCGTATCAGGTTCCCAGGAATAAGGAATTAAAGGACTGGACAGCATGAGCGCCGGTCTGTCGATTAAGATTGACCGATTGGCATAATAGAGCTGCCCGGTGCTTAAGATCAGCGATACTTTATAAAAGTCACGCCTATTGAACGGTACATTAGTGCTGGATTCCGCTCGTAAGAAGACATTAAAATGCCCTGGGCCACCGTTATTTTCAGACAGTTGTTCTGGATTGGCAAATGGTAAACGTTCATAGTATTGAGATAAATTCTCCATAATATTCACATCTGAAGTTTCTAGATTTTCCAACATGACTCTAGTATGGGTAAAAATACTGCAATACCGATAAAGCCATATTAAATATTACATCAAATGTAAATACTTTTATCTCAAAAAAAAAATTAACTGACTCAATAAAAAGGTATCAATTAAACAGGCTCCGAAATTTCAATGGAGACATGTCTGTTTTACTTTTGAAAAGTTTTGTAAATGATTGTGGGTGTTCAAAGCCCAATTCGTAAGCAATTTCTGAAACGGATAGATTTGTCGTTGACAATTTTTCTTTGGCTTTTTCAATTAGTTTTCCGTGGATATATTGCTGTGCATTCTGGCCAATTAATGACCGTAACATATCACTTAGATAACCCGCAGAAATATTGAGCTGTTCGGAAATATATTGCACGGAAGGAACGCCAAAATCGAGTGTCTTGGTAGAATTAAAGTAATCTTCCAGGATATTTTCGGNNTTCGGGTGATAAACTACCTCTTATAGAAGAGGTTAGTATAATTTAACAGCAAATCGATTTGTGAAAGTATGACCTCCTGGCTAAATTCATCTATCCTTTCGTTCAATTCTTGCTCTATGATATAAAAAACCGAAAGAATAATATTTTTTTCTTTCTCCGATAAATGCAATGCTTCTTTTGCTGAATAGGAGAAAAAGCCATATTGTTTTATTTTTTTTGCCAATGCGGAGCCTAAAAAATAGTCAGGGTGGATAAGAAATACAAATAATTCCGCCTTGCCATCATACTCCGTCGGACCTACAACCTGATTTGGAGCTAAAAACATCATACTGCCTTCATCAAAATCATAATAATCTTGGCCGTACTTTACTCTTCCCTTGTTATTCAATACAAAGGTTATTTTGTAGAAATCAAGCACAGCATAAGCAGGCAACCCTTTATCATCAATCACTGCGGATTTCTCTAAATGAGTGAGACTGATCAATGGATGCTTTGGCTTAGATAAACCACAGACATTATGAATTTCGTTAATAGATACAAACCGACCTACATTGGATTGTTTTTTCATATTTAAATTTACTAAAAAAATAATCGAAGAAAGTCGGAGTCCTCCTTAGATTATTTGTTCCGAATCGATAATTACCAGGGAAAAATTTCTTGATTAGGCCCCGTAAACTGTCCAGTAACACCACTTTCATCCAGCGCAATACGAATAGGTTCCTTAGATCCTTCTTCAAGTGTATCGGTTCCCTGAAAATTATTTAAAGCCGTTGCCGTATAGCCTGGACTTACCGCATTAACTTTAATATTTGCTTTCTCAAGTTCGATAGCAAAAGCAAGTGTAATGGCATTTAG
>NZ_DKSP01000082.1:0-1702 GCF_002472745.1 Sphingobacterium sp. UBA7253
GTACTTTTGTCGGAATATTCAGCTTTATAAATATCTTCGAAGCTAAAGCTACTTCCGGTTTTATATCTAATAATTTCTCAGCACTTTTATGTATTCCAATAATCCTACCTTTTATTTGAACTCCGAGGATCTCTTTTGAATTGCCCAACAGATAATCGTATAATAAATCCCTTCCCATGTAGAAGATATTTAAAGTAGAATCAGCTTTCTCAAAAGAGACAACCGCATCCAAATTGAAGATACTCGAATTTACTTCAGTTATTTCTTTAAAAAAAACTTTGTCAAGTTGATCATTGTTGTGCTCAATTACTGGAAAAATAACATTGGATTGAGATTTCACCATAAAGCATGAAAAGCAAAGCAAAACTAAGATGTGGATTTTAAGGGTATATTTTATCTTTATCATATTGCGCATAAACTTGGTTATAAACTCTGAATAATTTTAAAATGGTTCGTGGAAAATATCTGCTCATTGCTTTAGAATAAACTCCTCAATTTATTGCAAAAATGACAGAATTTGAAATACTATTTTGACTTTTCTGGATATTAATATTTCCTATATTTCAACAATAAGGGAAAGCTCAAGGAAACACATTTTTTTGCAATAAGAAATAGGCCTTCCATTTTTCGGAACCTGTTTGGGACAGTAAATATTGAACAAGATACTCTTAAAATTACTGAAATGGAAGCTATATTTAAATAGGAAATTACGGAAGGCAATGCAGCATAACATTAAAACTTATGCTGGGGACGGGTTTTTATTTATACAAAAGTTATTAAGTTCATTCGGTTATAAAGCCAGAAGTCCAGTTATCCTTATCTATTTTATATTCTGATATCTCAAAACCCGCTGTATGATCCCGGAAACCTTCTACTTTGGACATTCTTACTAACGCATTTTCAGCAAGTTCCTTGGTACTGTAAACTCCTATCAATTTTACGTCTTCTCCTCCATCTAATGATTCGTCAAAGTGGGTGTGCCATAGCAAAAATACATTCTCCATATCATTGATTATTTATTTTCATCATCATTTTTATTAACTCCAATGCTCATTTTGGCAACAATCCTCTAGATTACTTACAATATCAAAAAGAAAATCTTTACTATAGAAATTATAGCCTGTACTTCCCTTGTTTTATTTCCCTTTCAAATATTTTCAAATTTGCTTTTGCAATAATTGACCCGAGTTTAGCCCCTCTTTTATATAATGCGTAACTCATCTTTAAATCTTGCTGAATCCCTTCGCCTCTTTCATAAAAATCCGCTAGGTTATTATAAGCCTCTGCATAACCACCATTGGCCGCCTTTGTATACCAATAGATACATTTCTTTGGATTGTATAATGGATTATTAACACCTAAAAAATTAATTGAATCAAACTGTTGCGCATAATCATATTGACCTTCCGGATTACCGCTATAAGCACTTTTTTTTATGTGATCAAATGCCAGCCAATATAATTTGTACTTTTCTTCGGAAGAGAGAGAAGAAGGATATTCTTGTATCTTCCGACTAATTTCTTTCGCAATTTCAAAGTTCTTGTCCTTTCTCAAAATCTATGGTTTATTTCTTATTTCCCAATGGGCTCTCTCTGGATTACCAATAAGGGGATTCCTAATTTTAAGCCAACACAATTTATAAAAAAAATCACTTTGATAAAACTATTTCAAATTGGCTATCGTTCTTACAATACAAAACGGC
>NZ_DKSP01000082.1:1902-10570 GCF_002472745.1 Sphingobacterium sp. UBA7253
AAAAGAGGAAACGATAGGAAAAAAGAAAAATTACTGGCAATGTTGTGCCACAGGTCAGACTGCGGCACAACATAAATGTTAGTTATTTTTTGTTACGAAAAGATCATCAGCCCCCTCATTGATAGGGATATACAATCTTTCCCAGCTTTTTGAATGAACCATTTCCCAGCTATGCCCAGTACCTTTCAAATCTTCAGCCAAAAGAATCGTTCCAGGTTCAATTAAAAAAGTTGAACCATCGCTGACTTTAAATTTGATTTTACCTTTCAGCGTAACCACGTATTGTCTTCTTGGAGCTGGATGAGCGTTTTTCTCCCATTCTTCTGTTTTATTGCTTGTCCAAAATGTACTCGTATTGGCGTGTTTCAATGTTGGAATAAAGCCTTTTTGAAACGAGCAGGTTCCATCCGGATTGTTGATCAATCGCACTGCAGGCATTTTACCTTCGGCTTCCACGTTGACCTCCTTAATTTTTCCATGACCTTCTTGCGCTTTCACAGCGGTTAAGCTTGATGCTGCCAATACGCAAGCAATAGTTAGTTTGGATATCATTTTCATTTTGTAATGTTTGAAATTATTATTTTGTTGTTTTAATTTTAGAATTCATAAACCGTATCGTGCACCATCATCCGTTCAAAATAAGGTTTGTATTTAGCGACAAGGGCGAGGTGCCCCGGCAGTTTACCATAAGCCTCTAGTTCCTCCAATGTCGCAAATTCCATGGACGCATTGTAGGTAAACGAGTTGTCCAATACCGCTCTTGGGGAAGAAGCAGCTGGCTTGCCATAACGTACATTTTTGACATAGGGAAGCTTTTTAAGACCTTCAAAAAACTGTTTAAACTCTTCTACCTGTTCAGCAGACAAATCAGGTTTTAGCCAAAAAAGCAAATAGTGGAAATACACTTTTTTTGTTTTCGCTTTTTTCTCTTTTGCCATCAGTGAGGTGGCCGCAAAGCTCATTACGCCAGCAGTACCTAGTGTAAGGATAAAATCTTTTCTTTTCATGTTATTGCTATTTAATTAAAATCAATTCTATATTTAAGCACAAATGCCCACTTGTGATCTGTTACCACAGCTTGATCCGCAGCATTTAAATTATAGATCGGACGATTTTGCGCATCAAAAGTCAGCCGGCTGCTATTACCGTGCATCAGTAGCGAGATACCTGCATCATAAATTAGACTTTTGTCTTTCAATGCCTTGTAGTCCCCTACTTGTACAGAAACCGCTGGCTGCAGCTGTAAATTATGTTTGGATGGATTGAAATAAGGGAGTGTACCGCCGACCTGTGCGTAAAATGTATTTCCCGTGCCAGCATTTGGCAAGCTATTTCCCGCACCATTCAGGCTTGCATTGGCCGCATCGATACCTGTCGCGGGGTTGTTTGTCCCTGCAAAGCGGAGATAGTTAGGACCATAATCGCTGTGCATGGCCATACCATAGGCACTAATCGAAGTTCCTTTCTCTTTGTCGATGGGCGCGTCATAGATGATATCCGCTGCAAAATTGCGCATATCGTCATTTTGGGTCATCTGCCGTTCATCCAGATGCCAAAGGGCATTGTGCATATACTCAAATCCAGCCCCTATGCTGAGCACATCTTTTTTACCGAGGTATGTACCCGAATTGAATGGCGTTTCGTTACTCTCTTTATCGTGAAATGCGTAGCGGAAGTAGCCTGACACATCTTTTTGTGCTTCATTTTTGCTGAAGGTGGCTTTATTTAATTTTGGATCAGCACTGGCGGCTGAATATGGATCAGCCAGTACCACCCGATAGTCAAATTTTCCAAACTGCCCTTTTGCATAGATGCTCATTTCACGTACGACCATATCAGTCGCCCCAGTATTGGATGTCGCATACAGAGGCAAGTCGTAAAGCAGCGTATTGAGCGGTCCTGTTGTAAAACGGGAAAGACCGCGCCAAGTCGAACGGCCGCCACCGATCGCAAGTTTGGGACTGAAACTATATTCTGCATAGGCATCCAAGAGATCCATATACGTATTAGTTTTGCTGTTGACGTTTACGTTGGTAGGCCCCATCTGTAATACAAACAGTAAATTTTCGGTAGGCTTGTAAGTCATCTTTGCCCTAATACGCCGCAAAGAAAGATCAGATACATTCGAAACGGACTCGTTGTTTACCAAACTCCCCGGATTGAGCTGGCTATATCTCGCCCACAGCTCAGCGTACCCGCTGAAGCTGATATAACGTGTATGCTCCTTATTTAAGAAATGAGTAAGTTTTGGATTTCCAAAATCATTGGTTTGCGCCTCGGCGAGCTCTGCGCTACCTAGTCCCAAACTGAGGAACAACGCCAAGGTAAGCTGTTTTTTATTCATGATTCAACCTAATTTTGTTTTTTTGATAAGTCAAAATTAGGCTGAATATGGAGGTGATATTATTAGAAAACCATTAGAATTTTTAGCTTATTCAAGCCCCTTTGGATAGACCAGTTTAAGTTTGACTGAAAACACAGTCCCTACATGGAGAGTTGAATTAACCGCTACGGTACCCTGATGCATCTCAATAATCCGCTGAACAATTGAGAGACCGATGCCATGTCCCTCTTTTGAAGGCGTACCCGCCACACGGTAAAACAAGTCAAAGATATGCGGGATATCCTTGCTGTCTATTCCGATACCATGATCTTTTACCTGCACCTGCGCTACGGTTTTATTTCTGGAGAGCAGTACCTGGGCATGCCGATCTGCACTATATTTACAGGCATTCTCGATCAGATTAGAAAAGGCTACTTTCAAGAGGTAGGCATTTGCAGATACCAAGATTTCCTCTTCGTCGATTGCAGCATTAGCATCAAAAGAGATGCTTACCCGATAGTCTTTATTTTTCTCTAAGACCACCAACTTTGCTTCAAGCAGTATTTCATCCAGTCTGATTTCTTCAAAATTTACCTGCGAACTATCGTAGTTTGCTCGGGCAAAATCCAGCAAGGCTGTCGAAAGTACCGTAGCCTCCTTCGCATCGAGCAATGCCCTATCAATAGAGTTAAAATACTCATCCACATTGGTATTCAGCTGCTGCGCCAATTCCAGTTCGGCGATCATAGCTGCCAAAGGTGTTCTAAACTCGTGTGAAATAATGGATACAAAATGGCGCTGGTTGTTGAAAGATTTTTCCAACCGATTGAACGTATTGTTGAATGTTTCGATAAGTTCTGAGAGCTCATCTTTTGCATTACTATAGGAGACACGTGTGCCCAAGTTATGTTCGGACACATCCTTTATCTGATGTATAATGTAATTGATTGGCTTAAGAATATAACGTGCAAATAGAAATGAAGAGAAAAAAATAAAAAATAGGGCAACGATATAAATCGTTATCAAAATATTCTTCAGCCGTTCCATATGTGCAAAACCCGTTAGATCGTACGCATGTCCGATCAAGAAAAAAGGCTTACCCTCAAATTGATAGTTTAAGCCCATATACAGTTCTTTGCCTTGCTCCCATGTAAAAAAATTAGACGTTTTGAAAGATTCCAATTTAACATCGGGATACGTCGGTTCGCCTATATCGGAAAAAACAACCCTATTCTGCTGATCGAAAACAGTAATCTGTGCTTCGTTGATCAGCTTTTTATTTTGTTCATGAATTCTTCTTATCTGATGTTCCTGCACCTGTGCATCAAAAATAAATTCTGCACGCCAGATGATCTTATAGCGCAGCCGATCCACAAATTCTTCCTGCCGATTTAATTCCGAGAAGAAATAAACCGCATAGGCGAATAGAAACAAGATGATAGCCGAAGAGAGCGTAAATACCCAGGAAGTTCTATTGACAATCTTCATTCTTTATTGGATAAAATAAATCCATGTCCGGATTTCGTATGAATCAATTTAGGTGAAAAATCCCGGTCTATTTTTTTACGCAAATAATTGATATATACATCAATATAGTTTGTTCCGGTATCAAAGTTTTTGCTCCATACATTACGTGCGATTTCATCCTTGCTGAGCATGGTCTCCCTATGCTTCAAAAAGAAGTGAAGGAGATCAAACTCTTTGGGAGTCAACTTAATAAGTTTTCCCTGACTATGAACCTGCTTACTCCGGAGATCAATACTGATACGATCATAAGTCAGCAGCCCCTGAATCTCTTCTTCACTGATTTCCCTGTGCCGCTTGAGCAAGACAGCGATACGTGCAAAAAGTTCGCGTATTTCAAAAGGTTTCACCATATAATCATCGGCTCCCGCATCAAAACCAGATATTTTTTCATCGATACTGCCCAATGCTGTGAGCATGATGATTGGGATCCTGGGGTAAGCCGCACGCATCTGTTTACTGAGCTCAATCCCATTCATTCTTGGTAACATGATGTCTATGAGAAGTAAATCATAGTCAACAGATTTGGCTTCTTTGATCACTGATTCCGCATCACCAAAAACATTGACCAGGTAGCCCTGACTTGCTAATCCTTTTTTCACACTCGAAGCAACGCGTTCATTGTCTTCTACGACCATTATTTTCACCATTCTAGCATGCTTGTATGTATCTACTAATACTGCAGGACAAAGTTAGTTATTTTTCAAAAAGGCTGGCGCAGCCTCCATGAACTTTAGACAACGGTCAGGAAAACTCAGTAAATTTACCGTTATCGCTATTGCTAAAATGGCATTGTTACCACCTTTGCATGATATGTACCTTTTTTAATCTCAAATAAAACTGCATACCCACCAGCTCCATCGCCATTAACAGCAGTAATGTATAAACTATCATTTGAGTCATCATAGTAGCATGTTGCAAACTCGTTGTTTACATTAAATAGGCTTTCAATTTCCTTTGCCGGGATCTGGATAAATCTTCCCTTTATAGTTGCTTCAATGGAGGTATAATGGCTTGTAGGGATTTCGCCATCTGTTCCCCAGACCTGCTGCTCTCTAAATTTGTCTACAACGGTATAGCCATCATATTGAGTCGATGAAAAATCACCTTTATTTTTTTCATAATCGAAACTATCTGAATTTATTTGCACGGTTATATCTTTTGCCATAAATTTTGCTGTGCCTTCATCAGAAAATACAGTAGGGATTTGCTTATAGGATTCGATATATTTAATTCTTGAATGGTGTACATAGCCAGTGATACTCTTGTTGCTTTTGTCTGTATAATCTACAATTACCCAATCGCCGAACTTTTCATCAGGAAATGCATAAACAATTTCATCAGCAGCAATTTTTGAAACAACCGCACTATTCACTGTAGCTTGTTTCCTCACATTTACATAGCCGTCTTTATCAATGATTTTTGCAAATTGGGCCGAGGCCAATTGGCATACTGTGAGAAAAAGTAGTACTAAAAGATATCTGTGATTCATTTGGTATAAAGTTATTACTAATAATATTTTGCCCTCAGCTTAATAAGGTCTTCGATCATTTTATCTTCTTTAATTGAGGTACTGTATACAAATTTAAACTGAATGCTGATAATTTCGTTACTTTTATTTCATTTGCTACTTTTTAATTACTCAGCTCATAGCAATAAATTTCCCTAAACTTATTACATTCAAAACCCAGCGCAGCATTACATATTATTTCACTGGCAGAAGAATTGATTTCAAAAAGTTTTGAAATAACCGTAAATTCATTTTAAAATAATAATGTTGAATTAGAATGATGAGATACTTTATATTGACAATCGCTTTTTGTGCATTCGTGTTTGTATGCTGCAGTAATGAAAAAAATGGTAAAAGTGACATTAAAAAAAATGACCAAACCGACACGGAGGGAAAACTTCCTATGAAATCTTATATGCTCAATCACGAAATAAGAAATATAGACTATGAAATATATTTAAATGATTTTCTTATTGCCCATTCACAGGAGAACAATGGTATCCCTGGCCCTTACAAGTTGAATCAGTACATTTTTTCCAGTGGAATACAGGAGGTGAAAATCAGGATCTCGTCAAATAAGAGCCAAAAATCGATAACTTCTGATATGCTCAATGAAATAAGTAGAAACACAGGGATCTACCTGCTTGAAAATAAAGATTATGATAATATCAAGGAGATCAAAAAACTTGAATTTCCAGCGCTTGAAAAACCGCTAGATGCTTATACGCATACCTGGGATTTTGAAGCAGAAGCGCCAACTTCGGTCACAAGTCTGAACAATTCCCAGGATCTTTCAGAAATGAATCAAAATAAGCTACAGGTGGAAGTATTAGCAAAATATGATCAACTACGTAAATTTTTGCTGTCAGGACATGCGGATGAGTTTCTGAGAGAAATCGCAAACGCGAAAAGTAATCTCTTTATATCCGAAGGTTTTTCGGAGGCCGAGCAGGAAGCATACAATGACAAACTTAAAAAGTACCTGTCTGCGCATAGCGATCTACTTCCCGACCTTAAGGAATCTGCAATAAAATTATTCGGGCACGGAAAAGCCGTTGCACTTGAGCAAAACCTCACACTGTCATCTGGAGAAAACAAAAAGAATGACGAGCAAAATTCTAATTATATAATTTTCCACAAACCTCATGGATCTGATTCATTTGAAGTGTTTCGCTACTTTATAGCTTATTCAGGTGGAAGGTAGGTGTGGCATGCTGAAGCGGTGACAAGCTACCTTTCGAAAGAAAGGTTTAACATAAAAATTAGCGTCGTACAGTGATCCAATAAACGTTAAAAACATGGCATAACGAAACAGCAAAGTCTACCCGAATTGTTCGATTTAATTTTATGTATAATGTAATTGGCTAAATTCGGCATGTCAAAATAGCTTGATCAATCTTTTCATGAAATGGGGACATTCCTATTTTGAGCTAATAAAAATCCATCCATGAATAAGGAGGAGGATAGGTCAGTTGATATATCGTTTGTTCCCTTTCAGACAGATTATCATAATAAGTACCGAATTCGCTCAAATATTCCTCACCCAATCCCATTCTCCAAAACATATCCCTACTGTCCTTATCGGAAAACTTCGACCAAGGCGGTGGCATAGCGTTTTGAAGTGCTTGAAATTGCCCAAATTGACCTAGAAAATCTCGTACTTCCATCAATGCAAAGCCTAATAAATTTTGACCGCGCCAACAATAGATGTTTTCAATATCGACGTCATCTTGTGCAAGTCCAATACCCCATATGGCATCAACGGGGCTTGCCTCAACAAGAACTCTATTTTCTGTTTTTAACAGATATTCCGCCAACGCCCAATATTGATTAAACTTATGAATATTTCCGTTCCTAACAATCTCAAATTTGCGTTCATTCCAAATCTGATCATCATAGCCTACAACTTGCCTTCCCAACTCTTTGACCTCACCCGGTTTAATACAGTTGATGATTTTCTCAAAATTCTTCTTATCATCAAAAAGCAATGCTTTTTGGGCCATCATCCAATGTTCCGCAGTCCTATAGGTAATATTATCTACTGTAAACGGACTCTCATACCATTGACTGAAAACAAATTTTCCAACTTCCTGATTATGCTTAGCTGTATGTCCCCAAAAGAAAAGAAATTTGAAGCTATCTCCATTTTCAAATCTATCGGTTAGCCACTTGATAGTATATTTTACCATATGCTCAATTCAAAATTGATCGCCTATTATCCATCGACATACAATGATACGCAAAAAATTGAAGCCACATCTCTCGAAGTTGCTTCACAACTTATCTATTTGTTAGGGCTGGCTCTTATTTATACGAATCGATTGATTTGGAAGATTTTATAGCATACTTTGGAATGAACTGTGTATTTATTAGCACCAAAATAGCTACAATCTAAGTTAACAATTATGCTACATATTTATTTGCCATCTAAAGCCTTATACTTCACGAAATTCTACAGATTGAATATTAATGAAATCAATAGAAATTTTAGTTTCTATTAGCTTTTTATGACCTTTTGAATCCTCTACATATAAATCTAGAAAAATACAGCCACTTTTATATCCGTGTTCGAGATATGGCTTATATTGAAAACTGTCTTTTCTTCCTTTAAATTTATAATCATATCTTAGTAAGGTATAATCATTATCCCAAAGATAAATTTCGATATCTGTTCTAAGAGCTCTTTTAACAGCAATATAACGATGTAACAAAAGTAAACTAATGCCCAATGTTGCTACAGCTAGATAAAATGTTAATTCATTTAAACTCATTTTTATTTTCTCTAATAATAGTATCTACAATTCAAGTAATAGCATAGTGTTCCATAAAGCATTCATAACTTGGGTATTAATTACCCAAACGCTCGCATTTTTGTTAATTTTGATAAACTCCTATGTTGCCATTTGTCATTGCAGTTGCCTGTAAAATACATAAGAAGTCTTTAATGGGGAGTTTTTCTTGTACCATTGAAGGGGGCATGTAGTAAATCGTTTTCTGTGCCAATTAGCGTATAAATGCCGTCCTTCCGTTCGATCCCAACCAAAATATCTGCTCCTAGATTATTTAAGTACTGAATTATTTCACTATGCTCATCTCTATAGTTTTCTGCCGATAACGTATCCAACATATTCCGTTTTATTCTCGCTTTTAGATTGATACGTTTCATTTTATTCTCTCATTGAACTCAGCTAAAAGTATTAAAAAAATACGCTATTAAAACTATTTGTAAACGACTATTGTTCTTACAATACAAAAGGGCTACAAAATTCCTTTCGAAGGAAAGTTTAAATATAAAAATTGGCGTCGTACAG
>NZ_DKSP01000082.1:10702-16149 GCF_002472745.1 Sphingobacterium sp. UBA7253
AAAAGAGGAAACGATAGGAAACATAAAAATTACTGTACAGATAAACGCTAAGAGAAAGGGTCTGATGAGAATCAGGCCCTTTTGACGTAAAAAAGCCAGATTTCACGACCTGGCTTCTAAACTAAACTTAAATAGATGATTCACTAGTGGTATGTCTTTTATTATTTGTAAACCACTAGTTATTGGCTCTTATTTATACGAATTGATTGATTTGGATACTTTCCAGTCATTACCCACACGCTCCAAAGTGACAAGATCAGTCTTGGTGAAATCCTCAAATTTCAAAGTCACTTTAGCAATCATATAATCTGCGGATTCTTCTAAAATATCTGTGCTTACGGTACAGTTCAGCTTTTCGCCTTTTTGTTTTTTGAAGGATTTAACCACTTCGCTACGGCTGTTAGACAACGCATTGGTAGTTTGGATCTTTTGATTAAAATCAGCTGCAAATAACTGCTCTACTCCTGCTGATTCGCCCGCAGTCGTTACTGCAACATAGTGCTCTAAAGCGAAATCAGCGGTGGAAAGGTTAACGTTTGCTTTTGTTGCTTTTGCTCCAGGTCCTTCAGCTGCCATAGCGAAAGTAGATACTGCGATTAAAGCTGCTGCTGCGAATGTTTTTACTAGCGTTTTTTATCGAAATTATTTGTTTTTTATTTGATGATAAAGCTATCATGAGTGTCCTTTGAATACACTCATGATGGTTCATAATGTCTTTATTTTATAGTGTTAGTTTTTCATCTAAATAATTTGTTCTTCAATTGTGATGAAGCTATTATGAGCATTTCCATCGATGCTCATGATGGTTTTTGTTCTTATTTGTTGACTCAAAACTACGACACAATAGGCCCCTAGCCTATCGGCTTTAGACTAACGATTAGGAAAACTCGGTGAATAGCGGAAATGGGAAGGCGAATTTTAATTATGTGATGTAGGTCACGTTAAATTACGATATGAAATCGAGAGATTTGTTCCAACAAAAAGAAAATCTCAACGATATGAAAGCAAAACAACTCTTTATACAAATAGGACTATTTTTGGCTTTATTCACCCTAATAGTACCCCATTGCTATGCAACAAATCGAAAACCGAAAATTCTATTTGTAGTAACTAGTCACGATACAAAAGGTAATACAGGCGAGAAAACAGGTTATTATCTCGGGGAAGTCTCACATCCCTGGGAGGTTTTAACAGCGGCTGGATATGAGATTGATTTCCTTAGTCCACAGGGAGGGAATCCACCTGTGGATGGATTTGACCTGACTGATCCTGTTAACAAAAAATTCTGGGAGGATAAATACTACCACAATAAAATCACCCATTCCCTTAAACCTTCTCAGGTAAAACCGGAAGATTATAAAGCCATTTTCTATGCCGGAGGACATGGTGCGATGTGGGATCTGCCTTTCGATTCGACAATCGCAAAGATTGCAAGCAAGATATACGAAGCAAACGGCGTTGTCGCAGCTGTGTGTCATGGTCCTGCTGGCTTGATCAATATCAAACTGAAATCCGGTGAATATTTGATAAAAGGGAAAAAAGTCAATGGCTTTAGCAATGAAGAAGAAGAGCTTGTAAAGCTCAGCAATGTTGTTCCCTTTCTACTAGAAGATAAACTAAAAGCTATAGGTGGGATTTATGAAAAATCAGAGCCTTGGCAGTCGCATGTCACCATTGACGGCAGATTGATCACTGGCCAAAATCCTCAATCAGCCAAGGCCATAGGCATGGCCATCGTCAAGGCATTAAGTAAGTAGTAAGGTATACTTCTCAAGATAACAACATTGGCCTTTGAAAAACCATAGGGTCTTTCAATATTATTGCGGAGAATCAACTCAAGAATATTATGATACGTAATATAATTAAACCAACAACAACTAAACAGATCATAAGTGGAGCAATGATGCTTCTCTTCTTATATTTTATTCCTTTCAAATATTGATCCCAAAACCCAAACTGCAATATGGCGGCACCTATTCCATACAACAAAATACCAGTGAATCTACTCTGATCAAAATAATCTTTAAATTCATTGTATACTAAAATTAACGCTAGGGTATAACCAAATCCAAATAGGAGTGTTGCCCATGCTTCTTTTTTCTTGGATAATGTGAATAAGTTAATCGCTAACAATATAGCGCCTGTAAATAATCCGAATAGTATACTAAAATACCATATTGCTTTTTGAGAATAGAAACTGACGGAAGCTTTTTCAGCATCTTCATCAATATCCCATGTGTTAAGGGATTTGTAATCAGGTTCCTCTTTTTTCCTTGATGCTATAAGTTGATTTATCTTAACAATTTCTGTTTCGGAAAAAAAATAGCCCCTTTTTTTGAGAATGTCGAAAGCCATTTCTATAGCTTCAGGGACTGATCGGGTATCTTCTGAAGTATACCGCAACAGGTCCTTATTGGATAGTTTTTCTAAGACTGATCTTTTTACCATAAACCTAATATAACCAAACTACCAATTACAATTATCACACTTTTAAAATAAGGGTACTAAAATATTATTATCTGAAAACAAATGTTTCTTAATCATCTCGCAGTTTAGATCTAATATTCCATTGTAGCAGTAATTTCATCAAAGAAGTAAAATAACTGACAGGTGTATTAAGTTAATTTCATATAACATTGCAATAGCGATACAAAAATTAAGATATTACTGGCAATAAAACAATATACTATCCACTTAATTTTAAAGCCATAATAGAATAATCCCAATATCCATGGATTCCCAAAAAGATATATTCTAAAAATTTGAAAGCCATCAAATTTTTGCCCTAAATGAAAAAAATCAGCCAATAACTGACTAAAACATCCTTTAATTGCCTGGTGCTCTATCGCAATAAAATTCATCACGATCAAACAAACATAGGTCAGAATATAAATAGTTGGAACAACTTTTTTATTAATTTTCACTTCTTAAACATTTATTGATTTGTACGTTGTATAACTTGAAAACAGGTCCATCGACCACCTCACTGGAAGATAGAAATTAGCTAAATTATCAAAGGTCATTTGAGAGCCTTAAGTTAACAAATTCTTTGGGAGTTAAACACTAGATTTTAAATCGCATTGCAATCAGAAACTGTCTTGGCCTGAGTTCGAAATAACTCTGTATAAGCTCATAATCTGAGGAAAATTGCTGCAGATAGTTTTTATTATCCAAGATATTGGTTGCTGTCAGCTCTAAATCGGTACGCCAATGGCTTAGCCTGAACCGATAAGTTGCGTCCATAAAATACTGACTTTTTTGTGCCTTGACATTATTTGCATATAATGAATTGGACAAGGTGATCAAATGTCGATCATGGGGCGAAATTACCAGATTAAAAAAATGATTGTTATATAACAGCTCATTGCGCTGCCCAGCAGCCAATCTATTGTGGGTCCGCCCCATGGCAACCCGGTAATCTCCAGAAATTAACGCTGAAGACGAATTGATCAGCTCAAGTGTGAACGACTGACTGTTTACATGTTGCTTCACCAACTGCTCATTCAGCAAATAATCTGAATTACTCCAACTGAAATTATCGTTTAACTTTGCTACAGTTTTGATACGGACAAATAGTTTGGAAAGTCCACCACTGATCCCATGCGATAAACTCTGTGCATTTTGATTAATAATACTGGTCGAGCTACGTCCCATACTGTCCAATACTGTACTGAACATATAGTCACGCCAACTTTTTCTAAAATTATAACTCAGATTGGCAAAGCTTGCCTTCAAGGTGTTTTTATACGCATAATGTATTCCTGTACGCAGCTCTTCATTCTTGAGTAAGCGTGCATCATACTTTTGGATACTGCGATACTGACTAATGATGTAACCATTGTAGAAATTGTCGAGTCCACCAAAATTTCGACCTACACTCAGATTTGTACTGATCGTATTTTTCCCGTTAAACAGATAGCTCATCGAAGCAGAGGGATTCCAACTGCTCCGCAATTCATTTTTCAGACGCTGTATGCCTTGCTGTTTGACATTATAGTAATATTGACTGAACGGTAGATTGAAACTGTATTTAAACTTGCGCACTTCTTTCCCAATTTGGAGCGCCATCCGCAGCTGCATCTGCGCGCTATTCATAGCATTGAAATAACCAGTATCCAGGACGCGAATATCATGCTGATCATGCAGCTCGATATAGCTGTTTAACGTACTGTTGTTGTAATTCAGATTGATGCTAGGTGAAAAAGTCCATGTTTTGATCTTGCGCGATAAACTCAGGCCATTTTCAAAATTAAAGCTCTTAAAACGAACGATCTGTCCCATCTGATCATAGGGCATCCCGCCGTTGAGCAACGATTCAAACTGACCGGGATTGACCGTAAGACGTTGAGGTGTACTGTGCCACTCTAAAGTAGACGTGATATTGACCAACTGCTTGCCTATAAAACGGCCGAGTGAAAAGGAATTGAGAAAGGCTTCGTCTGAGAACTTTTTGTCCTGCTGTATAGGGATGTCTTCATTAAAAAGAATATTACCGGCACTGTTGTTCCAATGTTTACGATAATTGGTACTGTTACTAAAAAAAACGTTTGACTCGTTCTTTTCGACCAGCATCCCAATATTCAACTCATCGATACCATAGCGATTGTCCACCACCTCCTGGTTGTGGATCACTTCGTTGTTTGTAAAATATTGTGTCGACGTTGTTCCTTGCAATTTTCGATTATCGTGGAAATAAGAAAAATTACCTTTGACTTCCAAACCGTTCTTTAACTTTTGAATCATATTGCTACTCATTAAAAAGATCTGGTTGTTCAACCATTTTTTCTGATCGAAACCCGGAGTGGCTACCTCCCGAATGGAGAGATAGGACGATCCATCTGAAAAGCGAGATCGCGCTGTAAAATAACCAGTACCTGAATAGAATGGTTTTAACTGCTGTGACACATCATCACCAACATTGTTCGTCTGAAATGAATTGAGCATTTGAAAGGTCTTGGCAAATGTCATTGGCGTAATATTAGCATCCCAAAGCGCAGGAGCTGCTCCAAGACCTAGTTTACCGGTACCTGTTGTGGTAAATTTCTTAAGCTGTAAATTAAGGGTGGCGCGGTTGGAAAAGACCAACTTATCCAACATTTTGATGGGTTGATGATTTTCAAGGATCTGGACTTTCATAACCGCATCTGCTGGAAGATTTTGATTGATAAGCCCGTAACGTCCGCCCATCATGTCCAATCCATTGACCCGATACTGTTGAATAGGTTCGCCTTGGTAAAAGATCTGACCGTTACGCATCTCTACGCCCGGAAGCTTTTTGATGATATCACCTATTACACGATCTTGCGTTCCTGTAAAAGAAGCTACATTATAATTGATCGTATCTTTTTTTTTGTAGACTGGCACATACGAGACCTTGACATCTTGGATTTTCCGCACCTCAGTTTTTAAAATATAAGCAGAGTTTGCAGTCGCATAAATAGGAAGGG
>NZ_DKSP01000085.1:0-7249 GCF_002472745.1 Sphingobacterium sp. UBA7253
CTTGTCAAGATGGACAGAAAATGCTTTCGTTTGATAGCCTACAGATGATACTTCCATTCCTTTGCCGGCATCACGGACAGACAAACTAAAAAAGCCATATTTATTTGAAGCGGTGGATTTTTTCTCTGTATCGTTTCGTATGACGGCGCCAATGATATTCTCACCGCTGATACTGTCCCTAACAAACCCAGAAATAGATTTAGACTGTTGACTATACGCTTGCTGCGCGCAGAACAAAATGGAAGAAAAACAAAATACAACCTTTATAGGTTTAAACATAATCAAGTGAAGTCAAAAATTTTGCTGAAAATAATAAAAAAGCCTTACAATTTGTAAGGCTTAATAATAAGTTTATAATTTGTTAGTTAAGGTCTCTGTTTAACAAAAATAGCATTTTATTCATTTATGCCAAATATTTATCCATTTTTCTTTTCATTTTTCTTCGCTTGATCAAAATATCCCTTAAAAAAAGCCATTTGATAAACAATTGACCGAGACCAGTACTCCCAATTGTGTCCACCTTCACTTGTAACAAAGGTATGATTTATATTATGGTACATCAATTTATCGTGCAGTGCAACATTCACAGTATAGAAAAAATCTTCCTTACCGCAATCGATGATTAGGCGAAGTTTATTATTGATTAATTTGGGCACCATATTAATAACAACCCGATTATCCCATTCTTGCGGTACATCAGCGTAATTCCCAATGCGATCTTTAATTTCCCAGTTTAAGGGAAAAGGTCTAAAATCTACCCCACCAGCTGTACTTCCTGCAGCGCCATAGCTATCCTGATGTTTTATGGCTAGCGACAGCGCACCATGCCCACCCATACTTAATCCTGTAATTGCCCTTCCGCTCCGATCTTTGATCGTCGAATAATGCTGATCCATATAATCAATCAGCTCTTTGGACACAAAGGTTTCATATTGGTAGTTTTTATCATTCGCGACATCCCAATACCAGCTTCCAAAACCACCATCGGGACAAACGACCATATAACCATACTGATCCGCCAATGCGCTCACACTTGAATTTTTAACCCAATTGCTATAATTACCGGAATAACCATGCAACAGGTAAAGGACCGGATAACTGATTTTGTTCGAGTAATTTTGAGGAAGAATTACGACAGTCTTAATTGCTTTACCCATGGATGGGCTCTGAATGGACAGGGTGTCCACTTTAGCAGCAAAGGTGTTCGTGGGGGTACATAAAAATAAAACGAAGGCAATTAACATCAGTCTAATACCTCTCGGACAAAATAGGCAGTTTTTGATAGGTTCGGTTTGAGGAAAATTATGTTCCGAATAACTGAAAATAGGTCTAGTGTTTATCATAAATTTATTGATTTCTTTCAAAAAAATAAAGATAGGATTTTAAACCAAATGGACGCTCGCTAATTGTATAAAATCCATTTCCCTTGCTATCGAAAGCTATCGCTTCCCCTTGTGGCTCCACCTGATAAGGCAGAATAGCCGGCATTTGTTGGAGTACCTGTCTCCAGGATTCACTCAAGTTCCTCTGCCAATAGAAAATATGGGTAATATTCTTTACAAGCAACTGTGTACCCGTCGGATCTATAGCAGCAGCAGTAGCAAAAGTAAATGGCAGCTCCGCTACGCCATTTAAGGTAAAATACTGCTGTTTTGAATTTGTAAATACCGCCGCGGAATAAACAGTCGATCGAAATTCACGTTTAGATATTACATACAACATTTTGTCTATTGGATCAATCATAATCGATTCGGCATCTAAACGTTTCTGGCCCGGAAATTTAAGAAAGATAGCCCGAATTGACTTTTTCGGAATAAGCCCAGGATCATCAGCCTGAGGCTCAGGAAATACATAAAGGCATGTCCAGGTCCTTTTCCCGGTATTGTTTCCGATGTCCGCAAGGACGAGAAAATAGGTGTCCCCAAATTTCACCCGATCGATATCCTCACAGTCGACGACAGATACCCCTTCGAGTGAAAATTTCTTCAGTAGTTTGGCCTGACGATCGATTAAATAGATAGTTGCACCATCACCACTATCATTATGCACCCAAAAATTGCCCTCCCGATAAGCCGGTGTGATACCCGACACCTCTTTCAGTTGTGGATCCGTCAATTCCCCAAGGGCAATTTGCGTTTTAAAATAATCCTTCCTATTTTGGCTGTAAACCTGCAGACTTAACAGAGAAAATACAAGTAGCAGGCACAGATTCACCCGTGCAATATTCATGTTTAAAGATACGTTTTTATTGATATTTACATGCTAATTATGAAGAAGCCTTCCACATACAGTTCATTACTCCTTTTTTTAACACTCTTACTCCCCTGTCAAAGCTTACTTGCCCAGAGCTCTTCATTTCGCGTAAAAGTAAAATCTGGTCTTCAGCAAACACCGCCGTATCTTGTGAAATACTACAACAGCAAAGATTGGGAGAAATTCTATGCCGAAATCTTGCAATTTGATTATGACCCAAAATTTGAACATGACATCAGGATCCTCAAACGTCAAAACGGTTCACATTCGACATATACCTTAGCCAAAACGATTACAAAATCACTATCGGAAAATACAGCGGTGGCCACATGGGAAGTTGGAGAAAACTACGTGAATGCCCAGAGCCTTGGCAAACTGAAATGTCTGCAGGTAAAATCTGACAAAAGGAATAAATGGGAGTACCTCACGTCAACAATTCAAGGATTCGATTACCAAGAGGGCTACCGTTACCGCATTCGCGTAAAACAAACGAAACAAAAAGATACAGACTCCGTCAGTTATAGTTTAATTGAAGTCCTGTCGAGAGAACGTGCAAACGAACTGCCCAGTGTGGCTGCATTTCTTGCCCGTTTTAAGTGGAATCTGCTTCAGTTAAATGGAAAGGACGTTAGCTCTAGCAAAGCAAGTATCGGGTTCGATGCCAAAAATAGTACGATTGCCGGCACAACGGGATGCAACAATTTTTGGGGAAATTTTGCCATTAAAGACGATAAAATCAGCTTTCTGCACCTAGCAAGCACCATGCGCGCCTGCAATGGCGTGAATATCGAAAATAACTTTTTTCAAATTTTTGAACAAAAACAAATTCAGTTTGACATAGCCGAACAAACCTTGAATTTATATAACGACAGAAAACTAGTAATGATTTTTGGCTTGGAGCGAGAATAAAAAAACACCCAAAGTCTGGGAGACTTTGGGTATCTTAGCCATATTATTAACCTATTTTATGAAAAGTATTTATGCCATTTGGAAATGACATAAACAAATATGTGAAATAAATCGGAAACAATCGAAAGCATAATAAGATTTTAACAAAATTTTAACATTTCAAAAAACAATGAGACAAATGGTCATATAAATGATTCATTTAGTCATATCCAAATAAAATCTATCCCGTACCTTACAAGTTTAAACCGACATAATGATTAAAACATTTTTAACATCAACAACCTTACTTTTAACCGCGACACTTTTTGCCCAGAAGAATCCTGTTATCACGGGAAACTATGCTGATCCTGAAGGTATTATCTACGGCAATAAATACTGGATATTCCCAACCTATTCGGCGCCTTATGAAGAGCAGATATTCTTTGACGCGTTTTCATCTTCCGATTTGGCCACCTGGACAAAACATAGCCGTATCTTGGAGAACAGCAACGTTAAATGGGCGAAAAAAGCGATGTGGGCACCTGCAGTATTGGAAAATAAGGGCAAATATTATCTGTTTTTCGGAGCCAATGATGTGCATCAGGGAGAGATCGGAGGCATTGGGGTCGCTGTGGCCGACAAGCCAGAAGGCCCTTATACGGACCTATTGGGCAAACCCTTAATCAACGATATTATCAATGGCGCTCAGCCGATAGATCAGTTTGTTTTCAAAGATAAAGACGGCACTTTCTACATGTATTACGGTGGTTGGAAGCACTGCAATATGGTCAAACTCAAACCAGATTTCACAGGCTTGCTCCCTTTTGATGATGGCACCTTTTACAAGGAAATCACCCCTAAGGATTACGTCGAAGGACCATTTATGTTTATAAAAGATGGAAAATATTATTTCATGTGGTCGGAAGGTGGCTGGACAGGCCCCGACTACAAAGTCGCTTATGCCATCGCCGACTCGCCCTTTGGCCCTTTTGAGCGCATCGGAACAATATTGGAACGGGATCCTGAAGTCGCTGTTGGCGCCGGACATCATTCAGTCATCAAGGTACCCAACGAGGACAAATATTTTATTGTCTATCATCGTAGACCGCTTGGCAAAGATGGAGCCAATGAGCGGGTAACCTGCATCGAAGAAATGAAATTTGACAAAAATGGACATATCATACCTGTTAAGATGACCTTTACAGGTGTTAAACATCCATTAAAATAGCAGAATTACTTCTTTTTTGCAAACAACAAAAAAGCCCAGATCAATCGAACTGGGCTTCTTTGTTATGAAAGCAATTACCGCTTAAATGCTGGAAATTGCATTATTCAATGTTTCAGATGGACGCATTGCCTTAGCTGCCAATTCATCATTCGGGAAATAATAACCACCGATGTTTTGTGCATGCCCCTGAGCCGCGATCAATTCTTCATTGATTTTCGCTTCATTTTCTGTTAACACATTTGCAACGGTCGCAAATTTCTCAGCTAATTCAGCATCTTTTGTTTGCGCTGCCAAAGCCTGAGCCCAGTATAATGTCAAGTAGAAATGCGACCCACGGTTATCGATCTGACCAACTCTACGTGCCGGAGATTTGTCATTAGCCAAGAATTTCTCCGTTGCTTCATCCAATGTCTCCGCCAATACCAGCGCTTTTGGATTATTTTGTGTTTGAGACAAGTGTTCCAAAGAAGCACCAAGTGCCAAGAATTCACCTAATGAATCCCAACGCAAGTAACCTTCTTGAAGGAATTGTTCTACGTGTTTCGGAGCCGAACCACCAGCACCTGTTTCAAATAAACCACCACCATTCATCAATGGAACGATCGACAACATCTTAGCTGATGTACCCACTTCTAAGATCGGGAATAAATCCGTCAAATAATCACGTAATACGTTACCAGTCACGGAAATAGTATCTTCGCCTTTACGAATACGTTCCAAAGAGAATTTCGTCGCATCAATCGGAGATAAAATACGAATATCCAGACCAGTTGTATCAAAGTTTGGCAAGTATTTTTCTACTTTTTTGATGATTTCTCTATCATGTGCGCGGTTTTCATCCAACCAGAATACAGCTGGTGTCTCAGATAGACGGGCACGATTTACAGCCAATTTCACCCAGTCTTGAATCGGAGCATCTTTCGTTTGACACATACGGAAGATATCTCCTGTCTCTACTTTTTGCTCCATGAAAACATTTCCTTCCGCATCAACCACACGAATAACTCCGTTTCCTGCAGCTTGAAAAGTTTTATCATGGGATCCGTATTCCTCAGCTTTTTGCGCCATCAAACCTACGTTTGGCACAGAACCCATTGTTTTTGGATCTAAAGCACCATGCTCCTTACAGTCTTCAATTGTCGCTTCGTAAACACCAGCATAACAACGATCAGGAACCATAGCAATCGTATCTTCTTCTTGACCGTCTTTATTCCACATCTTACCACCGATACGGATCATTGCTGGCATAGAAGCGTCAATAATTACATCAGAAGGTACGTGGAAATTTGTAATACCTTTATCCGAATTTACCATCGCTAAAGCAGGACCATTTGCGATAGCAGCGTCGATAGCAGCTTTCACTTCAGCCTCTTTTGCATGACCTGCGATTTTAGCATAAACCTCGCCTAAACCGTTATTTTTATTGATACCCAACTCTTTGAACAAATCGCCATATTGCGCAAAAACATCTGCAAAATAAGTTTCAACAACAGCACCAAATATAATCGGATCAGAAACTTTCATCATTGTTGCCTTTAAATGTGCAGACAACAATACTCCTGCGGCTTTCGCTTCAGCGATAGCATCAGCTACAAAAGCTTTCAATGCAGTTAAGCTCAACGTTGAAGAATCAATAACTTCACCCGCTTTCAATGCAGAAAGTCCTTTTAATTCTGTCACTGCACCTTGCTCATCAACAAACTCAATTTTGAATTGGCCTTCATTTTCAACGGTTACCGACTGTTCTGAACCGTAGAAATCACCTGAAGTCATGGATGACACCTTTGTTTTGGAATCTTTCGCCCAAGCACCCATTTTATGTGGATTTGCTTTTGCATAATTCTTAACCGCTTTAGGTGCACGGCGATCTGAGTTTCCTTCACGCAATACAGGATTTACAGCAGAACCCAATACCTTTGCATACTTAGCTTTGGCTGATTTTTCTTCATCTGTGGTCGCTTCATCAGGATAGTTCGGAACAGCGTATCCTGCTTGCTGTAATTCAGCGATAGCACCTTTTAACTGCGGAATTGACGCGGAGATATTCGGTAATTTAATGATGTTTGCTTCAGGAGTTGTTGCCAACTGTCCCAACTCAGCCAATGCATCAGCAATTTTTTGATCTTCTTTTAAAAATTCTGGAAAGCTAGCAAGAATACGGCCTGCTAAAGAGATATCTCTCAATTCAACATCGATACCAGCTGTAGCTGTAATCGCTTGAACGATAGGCAAAAACGAATAAGTCGCTAATAAAGGAGCTTCATCTGTTTTTGTCCAAACAATTTTTGATTTGTTTGACATAGTAATCTATTAGAAATATGTTTAATTTTTAATGCTATGTGAAATCATTGAAAAATCTGAATTTCTCAAAAATTCGCTTAAAGATAAGAATTAATGCCATAATTAACGAGGAATTGCACCCCTTTTGACAATAAAATTGTGAAAATAAATATATTTTGGCAATACAGAATAAGTCGCTTCAGCTCCGCCCAAAAGTATCCCTCTTGACATTTCAGTGACCGGATACTACAGGCGAAATCCTATTTTAGCTCAAATTAAAAAACGCAACTGACAATGAAAACATTCAAATTGAACAATGGAGTTGAAATTCCGGCAATTGGATTTGGAACTTGGCAAATTCCCGAGGGAGAAGAAGCTTATCAGGCAGTTAAAGAAGCTCTTGCCGCTGGATACACACATATTGACACTGCAGCTATATATGGAAACGAAAAGAGTGTTGGAAAGGCTATAAAAGACAGTGGTATAGATCGTAATTCACTGTTTATTACAACAAAACTCTGGAATACCGAACGTGGATACGATAAGACAATTGCTGCATTTGAAAAATCACTCAGCGATCTGCAATTGGACTATCTCGAT
>NZ_DKSP01000085.1:7390-8329 GCF_002472745.1 Sphingobacterium sp. UBA7253
CAATTGGACTATCTCGATCTTTACCTGATTCACTGGCCAGCCAATGAAACACAATTTGCAAACTGGGCAGACATCAATGCGGACACCTGGCGAGCTTTTGAGCATCTGTATCAACAGGGAAAAATAAAAGCGATCGGTGTGAGTAATTTCCCAAAAGACTACCTCGCCAAATTATTGGAGTCAGCGACAATCGTACCTGCCGTGAACCAAATTGAATTTCATCCGGGTTATCTTCAGAAAGATACCGTGGCGCTCTCCCAATCCAATGACATCCTTGTTCAGGCTTGGTCACCCCTGGGTTCGGGCAGAATATTAAAGGATGAAACACTCGTTGCACTGGCTGAGGAAAAGAATACAAGTGTTGGACAAATCTGTATCAAATTTGCCTTATCTCAGGGCATCTTGCCGCTGCCAAAATCAACCAATCCCGATAATATAAAACGAAATTTAGCTATCGACGATTTTGAGCTGACAGCAAGCGATATCAAAACTATCCTCGATTTACCTGAAATGGGGTTTTCCGGATCGGACCCTAAAAAAGTCGCTTTTTAAGAGCGGTAATACAAAATTTATGGAGTCGCTCTAAGGCTGCTCCATAAATTCTATATTGCAGCAAATTCTATATTGCAGCGCTTCCAGCGCAAAAGAAACTGATTGTCCCTTTTTCTTAAACAGTATATAACAATTTTTTGCTATTATAGCGGTAAAGTTGCCTACGCTATTCCTAACTTTTTTATTGAAAAGATGAATGAAATAGAACTTATAGATCAATCGGAACTTCCTGCGCAGGGAGAAGACTACTACTATCACCTCTTATGGACGACTTGTATCCTGCTGTATAGAGGCTCTATTCAGGTCAATAGCAATGGTACCGCCACCGATCTTCAAGCTGGCAATATCCTCTTTATCGGATACAATAAGTACTACAGCTTTACAGCA
>NZ_DKSP01000051.1:0-20333 GCF_002472745.1 Sphingobacterium sp. UBA7253
CCATGGCTGTAAACTGATCACTTCTGATGGCAAATCGGGGAGTCGCCAAATGTGATCAGTTTACAGCCATGGGAAGGGTTGTTAATTATCTTAGCGACAGCTTGCAGCTCTTGCGTACCATCAACAATGGGCTGACAACGCAGGAGGCAACGTTGAAAATTGCGAAGTCCTATCGGGATCCTATATCAGTTATTGCCGCTCAGGGGGACAGCGTCCAACTTGCTTATTCGATCGAATTGTCAAATGGATATTTTGATGGTGAAAAACGTAGCATTCCGATTTTTGAAAAGGGGCTTGAACAACATGAAGGAGATTTTAAAGTACTCAACAGTACCGCAGAATATTTACTAAAAACTTCTCCAGCACTAGGCGAAATCACCTTGCATGCCGAAGCAAATTCGCTGGAATTTTTACAACGGGAAATTGAATCGATCGATCGTTATAAATTTCTATGCAATGAACAGATGGCTTCCAAATTGAGCGCATTACTTTCCAAAAAAGAGCTGACAAAATTGATCGGAAAGCCCTTTACAGAGGATAAGAAAATAAAGGATCTTTTGAAGGAGTTACAGAAAAACAAAAATTCCAATCAGGGCTGGGGTTGGTGGAACAAAAGTGAAACTGTGACCTGGATCAGCAACTATGTGATCGGGGTACTGTTGGATGCCCGAGAAGCCGGCTACCAGGTTGAGATCGATACGGAGATTTATGCAGAACGTGAAAAGACCATGTTGAAAAGCAGCTTGGCTTCGCTGGATGTTCTATTGGATAAAGATAAGCTTCACGGGGCCAAGGAGAATTTGTTTAGCTCCTTGATATATCTACTCCGGTTGGATACTAAAGCTGATTACAAAGATTATTTCTTCGAAATCGACACAAAACTGAAAAGTAAAACCATTAAGGATAAACTGTTGAAATATCTATTGATTTCAAAACTGGGTCTTAAGGATTTACATGCTGCAGATACCGTTCTTAAATACGCGTCAAAGGCTGTCTTAGGTGGGCTCTATTGGACTTCTGGAACTACAACAGATCAGAAAGGCGGATTTTTTATGCGCCCAACGGAAACCAATACCGTGAATACATTGTTGGCTTATGGTGTCTTAAAATCAATCGGTGGTCATGATTCAGATTTAGAAAATATCCGTAATTACTTTTTCGCGCAGCGGCAGCAAAACCAATGGTATAATATCTACGAATCTTCCCGTATCATACGAAGTATTCTTCCTGATGTACTGAAAGAGGGTGAATCTTTCCAGGCACCGGTAATGGTCATCAATGGCAAACGCGTCACTGCATTTCCGTATACGCAAAGCTTTAAGTCGGATGAGCAGATTAAAGTGAGGAAAGAAGGGACGGGGCCGGCTTTTGTGACGGCTTATCAAAATTTTTGGAATCCCAATCCAGCTGTAGAAAAAGAAAAGGGCTTTGCCGTGGCAACGCGATTTAAGGACAATGGTGCTACGGTAGCGGCACTCAAGGAAGGGAAGCCTGTAAAACTTGAAGCAAGCGTAACATTAACTGGTGAAGCTGAGTATGTGCAGATTGAAGTTCCGATACCGGCGGGATGTTCTTATGAAACAAAAACCAATGGATACTATAGAATCGAGGCGCACCGAGAGCATTTCAAAGATCGTGTCGTCATTTTTTGCAACAAACTGGGGAAAGGTACACATACCTTTGAGATCGAACTTTTACCTCGTTATACCGGGACTTATACTGTCAACCCCGCGAAGGCTGAATTAATGTATTTCCCGACATATTATGGAAACGAGAAAATGAAAGAAATCGTGGTGGAGTAAGTGTATTGTTAAAATAAAAAGGGACTTATCACATGATAAGTCCCCAACATATAAAAACTAAAATTAAAAGTGCGCTATTAATGATCCCATCCGCCTCCTAGGGATCTGTATATCGCTACGCTTGCTTTGAGTTGGTTGACCTTCTTCTCAACGAGCTCAAATTTAGATTCCAGGGCATCGCGTTGCGTTAGCAGAACTTCCATATAATCTGCGCGAGCGTATTTAAAGAGGTCGTTGGAAATACCGATAGACTCATTTAATGCATCGACTTCCTTGGTCTTAATTTGTAGGCCATTCTCCAGATTTTTAATTTTGGAGAGTTGGTTTGCAACTTCAATATATGCAGCCAATATGGTCTGTTCATAATGGTAAACAGCCTGAACCTGTCGTGCATTGGCATTATAGTAAGCCGCCTTGATCGCTCGTTTGTTAATCAGGGGCGCAGTAAGTTCTCCAACGAGCGAAGCCAGAAATGATTCCGGCTTAACGAGATAAGTTGGATCAAAGGCCTGAAACCCTACACCAGCAGCAATATCCAAGGATGGGTAAAAGCGGGCTTTAGCCGATTTTATATCCAGTTTGGAAGCTGCAAGTTCATACTCCGCCTGCTTAATATCGGGTCTGTTTTCTAATAGCTCCGAAGGAATACCTGTGTAGACGGTTTGAGGAACAAGCTTGTCAAAAGAGGCTTGGTCTCTTTGAACCGGCTGCGGGAATCTTCCAACAAGGTAGTTTATTCTATTTTCTGTTTCTGTGATCTTCTGCTTGATATCATATTGCATACCTTGGGTTTTCAATATCTGGGCTTCGAATCTTTTGACCGCTAATTTATTGGATCGCGCATTTTTCTTCAGGTCATTCACGACGACAAGGGCGTCGTTTTGAATCTTTACATTCTCATTGATAACCAGGAGTTCGTTGTCCAGCGCCAGGAGTTCATAATAAGAATCTGCAATTTCAGCGATTAGGTGAGTTACCATAAAGTTTTTGCCTTCCACGCTGGCAAAATACCGTTGCAGCTGCGCTTTGGTCGCATTGTGAAGTTTACCCCAGATATCTGTTTCCCATTGTGCCTGTACACCAACTCCAAAATCAAATAGCGGTTCAGGCATTTCACGTCCGGGTTCGATTTCTGTATTCTTTTCCATCGCTCCAATGTTTGTGTAGCGACTTACTTTGTCGACCCCCGCGCCAACTTTTACGCCTACGGAAGGTAGATATTCACCTTTTTTGGCGCTTACCTCATTTTTGGCTATTTCAATTTCCTGAAGCATAATATGTAGCTCCTGGTTGTTTGCTAGTGCCTGACCGATCAGTCCTTGTAAATTGGGATCGCTGAAATAGCTGTTCCATTTTATTTTTCCTGTATTCGCGGTGTCGCTGTCAGCATCGCCATATTTATAAGGAACGGTTCTATTTTCGGCACGTTGTTTTATTTCCAGTGGTTTGCAGGCTGCGAGACTGAGCAAGAAAAGTGCAAAACCTGTATAGTGATATAATCTATTCTTATTCATAATGTATCATGTCTTCGCTTAATGGTGATTCGTCTTCGGCTTGGATCATTTTTCTTCCGTCAGCCAATTTTGCAAAAATGTAGTAAAGTCCGGGAATGACAATAACGCCAAAGATTGTTCCGACAAGCATACCTCCCAGTGCTGAGGCACCTATGGTGTGGTTACCGATAGCTCCCGCGCCGCTGGCAAAGACAAGTGGTACAAGTCCCGCGATAAATGCAAATGAGGTCATGAGAATTGGTCTGAAACGCGCTCTTGAGCCCTCAATAGCTGCTTCCAATATGCTATCGCCAGCTTGGCGCCTTTTCACGGCAAATTCTACGATAAGCACCGCATTTTTACCCAATAAACCAATAATCATGATCAGCCCGACCTGTGCGTAGATGTCATTTTCAAGACCCATTGCCTTTAATAAAAAGAATGATCCAAATACACCCACGGGTAGCGACAACAATACCGCAAACGGAATGATAAAGCTTTCGTACTGCGCAGCAAGTACAAGATATACGAAGACTAAGACGACTAAAAAGACATAAACGGCTTCGTTTCCACGTTGGGCCTCATCATAGGACAAGCCCTCCCAGGCAACTTTATAGCCATGTGGTAATGTTTGAAGTGCAGTTTCGTTGATTGCCTGAATAGCGTCGGCTGTTGTATATCCATTTGCCGGAAGTCCACGGATGGCGGCCGAATTGTACATGTTGTAACGCGTGATTTCGTTTGGTCCCTGTGTTTTTTTTAAGGTCATAAAGGCCGAATAAGGAACCATCTGGTCATGATCATTTTTGACGTAGAGGTTCATGATATCGGAAGGTAGCCTTCTAAATTCTGGTGAAGATTGTACATAGACCTTGAAGAATTGACCGAAACGGATAAAACCCTGCTCGTAGGTACTACCGATAAGGATATTGAGGTTGTCCATGGCTTTACCAATGGAAACGCCTTTTTGCATGGCGGCGTTATTGTCAAATACCAATTCGTATTGTGGGTAATTGGCGGCAAAGAATGTAAAGACTCCGGTGAGTTCCTTACGTTTCTTTAGATTAGCGATAAACGCTTTATTTACTTTATCGAAATCTTGGTAATCGGTGGTTCTATTGAGGTCCAGCAGGCGCATGGAGAAACCTCCTGAAGAACCAAACCCTGGAACAGCGGGAGGTTCGAAGAATTCAACCGTTGCACCAAGATTTTTTGATTTTTCTTCAAGTTCTTCCATGATCTCTTTAACGGAGTGTTCACGTTCACCCCAGGTTTTGAGGTTGATAAGACAGGTTCCGGCATTCGATCCACGGCCTTCGGTCATGATTTCATAACCTGCCAGTGATGAGACAGATTCTACGCCATCTACCCCTTGACAGATCTTTTGGAGCTCTCTGGAAAGCTTATTGGTCTGTTCCAATGTTGATCCCGGAGGAGTCTGAATAATGGCATATATTGTACCTTGGTCCTCACTCGGTATAAAACCTCCTGGAAGCGTTTTGTTAATGACGAAAATTCCGACACAGAAAGCTATTAAGATACCCCATGTAATCACTCTTCGGCTGGCAATTTTACGAAGTAAGGAGGCATACTTGCCCGTTATTCTATCAAAAGTACGGTTAAAAAGGTCGAGCGATTTAGTGAATACGTTTGATTTTTTTGGTTTACCATGGTTGTTTTTCAGGAGCATCGCGGCAAGCACAGGAGTAAGGGTTAATGCGACTACTGCAGATATCACGATGGAACTCGCCATGGTAATTGAAAACTGACGGTAAAATGTTCCGACAGGACCTGTCATAAATGAAATGGGGATAAAAACGGCCACCATAACAGCTGTAATAGCGATAATAGCACCTGCGATTTCGCCCATGACTTCTTTTACAGCGCTGTATGGCGATATGGCACTTTCTTCCATTTTGGCATGTACTGCTTCAATGACCACAATGGCATTGTCCACGACAATTCCGATGGCAAGCACCAATGCAAACAAGGTAACTAAGTTGATCGACATACCGAACCATTGGATGACGAAGAATGTACCTATCAGCGAAACGGGCACGGCGATGATCGGAATCAAAGTCGAACGCCAGTCGCCAAGGAAAATAAACACAACAATGGCAACTAAAATAAAAGCATCGCGTAGAGTATGCATCACCTGTTCGATAGAAGCATCCAGGAATTGGGATACGTCATAACTGATTTTATAGTCTATCCCTGGAGGAAAGTTACCTTTCATCTCCGCAAGTTTTGCCTTCACATCTTTAATAACGTCATTGGCATTACTACCATAATTCTGTTTCAACACAATTGAAGCCGAGGGATGCCCGTCTAAATTGGAATAGATGTCAAAGAACTCACTACCCAGTTCGACTTTAGCTACGTCTTTTAACTTGATGTTTTCACCGTCGCCGTTTGCGCGAACGATAATATTGTCGTATTCTTCAGGTGTATTGTATTGCCCTTTATAGGTTAGGACATATTCGAGGGATTGCGCTGCAATACCCGAGCTTTGTCCCAGTCGACCGGGACGGCCGATGATACTTTGTTCTCCTATCGCTTTCATCACTTCATCAACTGACAAGCTATAGGCGCGCATGCGATCGGGATTTAACCAGACGCGCATGGCATATCTACGGCTACCTAAGATTTGTGATTTGGCGATACCATGAATACGATTGATTTCAGGAATGATATTTACAGTTGCATAGTTGTACAAGAATTTTTCATCCATGCTTTTGTTTGTACTGTAAAGATTCACGTACATCAGCATACTGGGCTGAATTGGATTGACGACGACTCCTTCCTTTTGAACAAGTTCAGGCAGTAGTGGCATAACTTGATCCACCCGGGTTTTGACCAGTACGACGGCATCGTTGGGATCTGTTCCTGGATCAAATACGACGTTTACGGTTGCTTCACCGGCACTGGTCGCATCGGTTGCGATATAGCGCATTCCCTGTACACCATTGATTGCATTCTCCAGTGTAATCAGTGAGGATTTTACGAGTACATCGGCACTTGCACCAGGATAGGCAATGGAGACCGCCACTGTAGTCGGTGCGATTTTTGGAAATTGCTCAGTAGGAAGTTGCTTTATGGCCAAACCTCCGATAAATAGGATTACAACCGATATGACAATAGCAAATACCGGTCGATGTATTACTTTTTTAAACATAATGCTGCTTTTTTAATTACTCTGCATATAAATCTAAGTTTGACATGACTTTCTCCGGAGTCTGATATTTGGATTCAATAGTCTGGTTTTCCTGTACCATGCGAAGTCCATTCAGCAGAATCTTTTCGTCCTTGCCCAATCCGGAAGAAACAACATAGATATGCGGCAGTTCGGCAGCAACTTTTATTTCTCTTGCTTTTACTTTATTATCTTTTGTAATAACGTAAACATATTTTTTTTCAAGCTCCTCGAATGTAGCTTTCTGCGGTATCATAAGCGCGTTATTATAGGGCGATGTAATGACGATATTACCTGTCTCGCCATAACGCAATAATCCCTTTGGATTTGGAAAAGTCGCTCTATAGGCAATATTTCCAGTTTCATTATTGAAGTCTGATTCAATTGTTTCAACAATACCCTCATGACCGAATTCTTTTCCATTGGCCATGTTTAACCGTACATGCAGCGGGCTGTTGTCTTGTTTTGCGTCCATTTGATTGAGGTATTCGACTTCGGGTACATTGAAGTAAACCCACATTTTACTGTTATCGGACAGCTCTGTGATCAACTCACCTTCATCGACAAGACTTCCTTTACGGACATGAAGCTTACCAACGATTCCGGAAAACGGTGCTACGATATCAGTAAATTTGAGATGGGTATTCATAGCGGCTAACTCAGCTTTGGCTTTTTCATATTTTGCTTTTGCCATTTCAGTTTCCTGCGGAGCGACAATATCTTTTTCGGACAGATTTTTGGTGTTCTGATATTCGATTTCAGCATATTTTACCTCTGCTTTAGCACGATTAACATCGGACTCATAGAGGTTGGGCATGATTTTAAAGAGGGGTTGTCCTTTTTGTACAAATTGACCTTCATCGACAAATATCGATTGAATGTAGCCTTTTTCCTGTGCGCGCAATTCAATATGGTTGATCGAACGGATTTGGGCTACATAATCTTTATTGACAATTGTATCTTTGACCAAAGGAGTAGTGACATTGAAAACTGCAGCTTCTTTTTTGTCTTTTTTTTCTGACTGACAGCTTGTCGATAGAATAATAAGGCACAGGCTTATATACATAAAGCTTCTCATGACCATGATAATAGTTTTCTAATTATTTTCGAAAAATTGAACAATAGTGTGACCTGCTTCCAAATGGTTTTGAAAGCTATTTTGAGGTTTTTTTAAGAAATTATTAAAAAATCACAGCCTGAATACACTGTAATGGATATATAGGGCGTTTTTTCGTGAAGTAAGCTGGTTGGAATTTGCAAGCGAAACTGCTGTGCGTGTATTGTGAAATTCGGGATGGATATAAGAGACTAGATTTCCAAAACCATCTCCTTTAAGTGCGAATAAGTTAGGGCTATTGGAATCGCTTCCCGTGTCGTCGTTTTCATTATCATTTTCTGAAAAATAAGCCCTTAATTTTTCATGTCGAGGACGTTTAGTTTTGCGAATAACTTTGGTGTCATAATCTTCGCTTTTTACTTGCTTGTTGAAGTGATTGACAGCGTGAAGATTGCAGGAGGGAATATTATTTGGTGTTGGCACATGATACCAGCCAAAACTGATAAGTATTGCGCAAACTACGCCGAACAGATATTGATGGAATTTTCCTTGCATCCTTGAAAGCAAATGTAATTAAACTTTAAAAATGATACAAGTGATTTAGGTATGGAAATTTTAAAGTTTATGTAATATTGTTACAAAGTGTTTAAACTGACGGTGTTTTAGTGGTTAATTGTGTAAAAATTACTTAAATTCCGTTTTTGAAATTGCGTTTAGGATATATTTTTAAAAAATATGACCTAAATAGCTTTAGTTTTCTTTAATTGGTTGTGTTTTTAGGTGTTTTTCGGGGTGATTTTCGTTGTTTTTTTAGTTTGGCTTAATCTATTCTTTCAATTGAGTAAGAATGGCTTGCAGTATTTTTTGATAAGTGACCACCTTAATATCCAATTGGGCTATTCTAAACGGTTTTTAACGTTTTCTGATTATTTCGTAGCATTTGTATTGCTTTTTCAGCTCTTGTTTTTCGGGTTTGTTCCTGTTTTGCTGATCCAACCCAATCACAATAGCCTTGTTTGTATGATTTGGAAAGTGTTTCAAAAAAAGCATTGGCTTTTTCGTCCGTATCCAACAATTGTTGGAGTTCCATAGTAACGCCTTCAATATGTTCACCTTTTTTTAGCATGTATTTTTATCCTTTGATTCCCGATAAAAATACATAAATATCTTCGAGTTGCCGGCCTTTATTGCATGAATACTTTTGACTTGCCCGTTAGGTAATACGATCAGGGGACTGCAATACTTTTTCTTGGAATAAGACTTACATGTTGCCGCTGTCTTCATATGCGTTGAAACATATATCGTTCTTATTTGTAGTTCTATTAGTCAACAAAAAATTTTCAATATGAAAGCAGTACGTTTTTTTGGGCATAAAGATGTCCGCGTTGTGAATGATCTTGTGAAGCCCGTTCCTAAGGGCGATGAAGTATTACTAAAAATTGGTGGTGCAGGTGTTTGTCATTCTGATCTCCACATTATAGATGAGGGGACCGTTGTAGGTACGGTATTTACCTTGGGACACGAAAATGCGGGCTGGATTGAAGAAGTTGGATCGGATGTAAAAGACTATAAAAAAGGAGACGCGGTACTGGTCTATGGCCCTTGGGGCTGTGGGCACTGTAAACCCTGTCAGCAATCAAAGGAAAATTATTGTGATCACCAGTCGGAAATGGCTTATGGTGGTGGGCTAGGCCTTGATGGAGGGATGGCGGAATATATGCTTGTCCCTTCTTCGCGTTTACTGGTCCCAATTTATGACTTAGATCCAGTTATTGCTGCGCCATTAACGGATGCGGCACTTACTCCTTATTCGGCGATAAAACGTTCGATAGGCAAATTGACAGCAGATGAGTATGTGGTTGTGATCGGAGTTGGAGGTTTGGGCCATGTTGCCTTACAAATACTAAATGAAGTAAGCGCGAGTTCAATTATCGCCTGTGATGTCACCGAAGAAAAACTAGCCTTTGCTAAAGAACTCGGCGCAGCCTATGTGGTTAATTCGAAAGATGCAAATGCAGCCGAACAAATCAATAAGATTACTGGCATAAAAAAAGCTAAAGTAGTGATTGATTTTGTCGGCGCAACATCGACTATAGATCTAGGAACAAAGGTTGTTGGTTTGGATGGTGACCTGACAATTGTTGGATTAGGCGGGGGACACTACCAGTACAATATGTCGGGGCTTCCTTTTGGTGTGAGTATGACAAACCCGTATTGGGGCTCTCGGGTTGAGCTTATGGAAGTTGTAGGTTTGGCTAGGCAAAGGAAGATTCATATTGAAATTGAGCAGTTTAAGCTTGATCAGGCTAACGAAGTTTATGATCGAATGCGCAACGGTAAGATCAAAGGAAGGGCTGTACTGATTCCTTAGTGAAAAAAAAGTCTATCTTTTTGGTAGTTTATTTTGGATTTTATTTTTTTGATGCTTATCTTTGTTGTATCATAATTTAGGTTTATAATTGGTTATTTAAGGTTTTCATTCTCCCCGTTTGAAAACCTTTTTTTTAAGTTTCTCTTTTGATTGATTATTAAAAACCTTCTGCCTTCTTTACTGTTGTAATACTAATAATCCGCGCTGATTTATCTGCAAAATATTTATGGACAAAACAATTCTCGTACTCACCGATTTTTCTGAAAACTCATGGACTGCTATTCGATATGCGGCGAATCTGGCTAAAAAATTTAATTGGACAGTAGAACTTCTGCATACTTATACCATCCCAATAAAAGACAGTGTCCATGCGAAAATGGAGAATATGTTTTTGAAGCCTCAGAAGGAAGAGGCTGAAAGCATGCTCAAGGACTGGCAGATACGTATCGACGATGAATTTCCTGATCTCCGCTGTAAAACCGTAAGTTTGGCCGGCAACTTGGAAAAAACGGTACTAAACTTACTACAAGAAAAGGAATATCATTTTATCGTCATGGGAGCTAAAGGTAAAGGTATGATACAGAAAGCTGTCTTGGGAAGCAATACCTTCGCCCTGATAAAAAAGAGTCCAATCGGTGTCTTGGCAGTACCCATCACTTTCCAAAAATTTGGGTTGCAAAATATCGCATTACTGAGCAATTTTAAAGCGTCCGAATATGATCTACTCGACAGTTTCACCTTACGTGTACCGGAGAAATTTAATCTCAGCCTGTTGCACGTAACACAAAAGTATATCTCTCCAAAACAAGAAGATATTGAAGACTGGAAACAAAAGTTATCCGCCCAATTTTCGTTTAATAAAATTGATTATGTGGAAAAAAATGCGGTCAATCGTTTAGATTACAATATGCCTATACCACGTTGTATCGACTACATGGTGGAAATCGAAGCTATTGATCTTTTACTTGTGTCGTACAGTCCTAAAAGTTTTTTCAAAAGTATATTTTCCCGAAATCTTACGAAAGCAATTTATCGCAACCTGACTGTACCTACCTTTTTTAAGCGTAATTTATATTAATTGCGGGTAATCTCCTCCTGCTTATCACTTTCCATTGGTTGATAGTACACGTTTTAGTAAAGGGAAAATGATTAAACTAAAGTTAGTAGTCGCGATTTTATAATTACTAACGGAGCTTTAAATTGCGTCTCCGATGTGAGGTAATCTATTCATATTTTTCATTAGCTTTATCAATAATTGTATAAAATATAAACATAATGAGCTTTTGGATACTTCCTTTGATCGCAATACTTTCCGTAAGTCCCGATAGTACACATGTAGGAGAATATAAGTTTGCTGAAATGCCCAGTTGGAGTGATGAGTTCGATTACGATGGTCTTCCGGACGCAAAAAAATGGGGATATGATGTAGGCTCCTTGCATAATGGTTGGGGAAATCATGAACTTCAATACTATACAGATGCAAACAGGAAAAATGCAAGTGTTGCAAATGGTGTTTTACGTATTACTGCAATAAAAGAACAATATGAAGGGTTGAACTATACTTCTGCTAGGCTGGTGAGTAAAAACAAGGGCGATTTTCTATATGGTCGATTTGTAGTCCGAGCCAAGGTGCCGAAAGGGAAAGGTACGTGGGCAGCCGCTTGGATGTTACCGACAGATTGGGTTTACGGAGGATGGCCACATTCGGGAGAAATAGATATCATGGAGCATGTCGGTTATGACGAGAATGCAATACATATTACCGTTCATACAAAGGATTATAATCATTCTATCGGAACTCAAAAAGGAGTGATGAAACGAATTGATCAGGCAACATCGGAGTTTCATAATTATCGGATAGACTGGACCCCCGAGTATATTCGTGGTTTCGTGGATGATTTACAGATCTACAGTTTTCCAAATGAAGGAAAAGGCAATGGCGTGTGGCCATTTGATAAAAGATTTCATTTACTATTGAATCTGGCCGTTGGTGGAGATTGGGGCGGTGTGCAAGGCGTCGATAGCAGCGCATTTCCTGCAGAGATGGAGGTGGATTATGTCAGGGTATATGATTTACTGAAACCTTAAATGAATCTTGTTTTCATCTATTTTCTCTAATTTATAAAGATTAATTCAAATGTTTAGGCATCAAGGGAGAGGAAGGAATTATATTCATAATTTAAAGTTAGCCTCTATTTTATCTTGTGTGGCGGGTTTGGTCAATATTACAGGTGTTCTTGCCGTTAGCACTTTAACAACGAATGTCACAGGTCACTTCGCATTTTTTTCAGAACAGTTGATTTTAATGAATTATAAGATGGCTTTGATTTATCTGTTATACATTGCTTTTTTTTTAATGGGAGCTACCGTTTCAGGTTTTATTGTAGAATTAGCTTCAAAAAAGAAATCACATAACGCTTATATCATTCCAATTTGTATGGAGTCTATTATCTTAATTAATGTAGGACTGCTCCCAGCTTTATTTAAAGCAGGGCCAACGTTACCAACCATAATTTCATTTGCCCTGCTTTTTGCTATGGGACTTCAGAATGCCCTGGTAACGAAGGTGTCACAATCAGTTGTCAGAACGACGCATTTGACGGGATTGTTTACTGATCTTGGTATTGAAATCTCGCAGTTACTTTTTTATAGAGAAATTGCTGAAAAAGTGAAATTACACAAAAGTATTTTTCTTAAGTTGATGATTATTGGAGGCTTTTTTATTGGGGGAGTTGTAGGCGGCTTTATGTTTCAATATTTTAAACTGAAAACATTATTGTTACCGGCTAGTATGCTTTTATTTGCCTTATGGTATGACCATATTCTACTTAAGTTTTATCATTTGAAGCGAAGCTTAAGACCGGATGAATAGGTTCGATTAAATTCATATTTTAGCTTAATAACATGAACTATTCCCATATCCTGTTTGAAAAATTAGTATTATCTGCCGGTAGATTCAACATTAGTGAACCATTGTACTGCATTCTTTTATTTGAGAAAGCGACGAGTTTTTCGGTTGATTTGGTGACATACCATGCGGATCCTAAAAGTGTTTTGTTTTTGTCTTCCTATCAGTTGTTTACGATGGATGTGGTGCAGAAAAGTACCTTTAGTGTGCTAAAATTTCACGGCGATTTCTATTGTATAGAATATCATAAAGATGAAGTTGCCTGTAATGGAATTCTATTCAACAACATCTACCAGCAACCTCATGTGTTGCTCTCAACAGCTATTTATCATGAGATATCAACTATCATGGAAAAAATAGATCAGCTCAAAATGTCGTCGGAATCCTATGATCAGTCATTGAGCAGAACCTATTTACAGCTGATTTTAGCGCTGGCGAGTAGACAAAAGCTACTTTTTAACGACCTACAAAAACCGTATTGGGCTCATAGAGATATTATTGATGACTTTGAGCAGTTTTTGGAAAAGAATTATAAAGCGCATAAAGAAGTTACCTTTTATGCAGCGAACTATGGTTTAAGTCCAGCCGTTTTTACGAAAAAAATAAAATTGAAATGGGGAAAATCCCCTTCAAAGTTGATCCAGGAACGCCTCGTATTGGAAAGTAAAAGACAGCTCCATTTGACGGCCAAAAGTATTAAAGAAATAGCAGCCAATTTGCAGTACAAAGACGAGTTTTATTTCAGTAGATTTTTTAAGAAGATGGTAGGCGTATCTCCTAAGGTATTTCGGAAGCGGGTCGGTTTATCAATTGTTGCCGAAAAGTCTATGTTATAGATCTATTTGTCCATGTTGTGGATTTAAGCCATTGTTTAGTTTTGCATGGTATTAAACAAACTACGTTATGGAGAAAATAATAAAGCTATTGGCAAAGTCACAATATATCTTTACAAACTTTGCTAGAATTTCAATTTTTATTGTGATGGCATGGATTGGAGGATTAAAAGCATTTCAATATGAAGCTGATGGTATAGTTCCTTTTGTTATTAATAGTCCGGCAATGCGTTTTTTTTATCATAATACGGAAAAACGGGTGTTGGATAAAAACGGAGAGCTAATACCGGAATACCAGTTGTTTAAAAATCCGGAGGGTCGTGTCGTAAAGAAAAATATTGCATGGCACCAAGAAAATGGAACTTATATTTTTTCTTATATACTTGGCTTTGTAATTGTTTCAATTGGTCTGATGATATTTTTAGGTATCTGGTATCCTAAAATCGGAATTTTTGGGGCATTGTGTACCGTGCTTATGTCATTGGTTACACTTTCTTTCCTGATAACAACTCCAGAGGCGTTTGTGCCAAAGCTAGATGGAGATTTCCCGTCACCTAATTATGGTTTTCCTTATTTATCCGCGGCCGGTAGATTAGTCCTGAAAGATGTAATTATGCTTGCAGCAGCATTGATCATTGCAGCAGAAAGTGCCAGCCGTCTGATAAAAAAAACGAATATAAAATAGAGACAGATAGTTTTTGTATGTGAATTAGCAGCAGGTTGTTTGCTGGAGGCGATCACTACTCGGGGTAAATCCACCAACTTTTGGAAGGTATCTTTCATGCCAGCTGTATTTTGGCAGCATCTTTGTGTCTCGTCGTTAAACTATATTGAGTTATACCACGAACGATATGAAAATAATACGAACGACCCTTCCATTTCTTCTGTTTAGTTTCATCCTTTTAGTTGGATGCAACAATAATCAACAGATCAGGATGATTGATAAAGATGGTAACACACATTTGTTGACAAGAGAAGGTGATCGAAAAGGAGAATTGGGACTGCAGCGTATCATCGCTCGTGGCAATGATACAGTAATAACGATTGATGGTGCAGGTCATAAAATGATATGGACAGCTTCAGATGTGACCAATATTGATACAACAAAGATTCAATATTATCTCAAAAAAAGAAATGGAAGCAGTGTTCATATTTATACACCCGTAGATGTAAATCAAAATTTTATAGATGTCGAGGATAGTCAAAATGTTTTGTCAGATCCTTATGATGGTACAGACAAGAAAAAATCCCTACTGTAGATTGCCGCATGAAAAAGCATAATTTGGGCTAAAGAGAAAATCCTAGCAAGTTTACTTGCTAGGATTTTTTTTTGGGTACTTTGGCACCTTCTTTTTTTGCTTCGGAGAGGCCGATAGCAATCGCCTGTTTTCGTGATGTTACCTTTTTCCCGCTACCAGATTTTAATTTTCCTTCTTTCATTTCGTGCATCGTCTTTTCAACTTTCTCAGATGCTTTTTCTGAATATTTTGCCATAATAGTGTTACCCGTTGATCTGTTATTAAACACTTCTGCAAAAAGAACAGCTGTTTCAGTTGAATCGTTTGAAAATTCTTTGAGAGCGAAATAGCGAACATCTGTATCCGCTAATTCAATTCATTTCCAGCTTTAATCACGGCTTGGTTGACTGCTTTTATTCTTTCAAGATCCATTTTTTGTATTTTACGGTCGTAAGTCAATAGGCCATTGACTTCATGTTCCACATCGGTAGTTTGCGTATAAATAGCAACACTCAATCCTTTGTATCGGAGCAATTGTTCGACATTATCCATTAGGAATATATAACGGTCTGTGAGTGCCTCTATAGTGGGTTCGTAGGCATAGGCATTGTTTTCGACAGGCCACATGTGACCGCGGACAAATAAGCCTACGCCACCAAACTCTCCGAGGGAAGCTGCCCTTTTCGAATCAGGTTCTGAGGCACCCTTTGGGCCAACATAGATATGGGTGTCAACAAAATCTCCATTTCCGGGGTCACCATAAGCTTTTTGGTAAGATGGATTGTTGTTAAATCCCGAATTACCGTTCACTAAACGTGAAGGGTCATATTGTTTGGTCCAGTCGGTAATATTGCGTACATCGAAAGCGCCCCAATTTTCGTTAAAAGGAACCCAGGCGATAATGGATGGCGAGTTGTAGTGGTCGTCAACGATGGCCTTGTATTCATCACGAAATGCTTTTCGATAAATCGTAGTATCTTCTTCGGGATACCAAAGGCAGGGCATATCTTGCCACACAAGCAGTCCCATTTTATCTGCCCAATAATAGAACCGTTGGGGTTCGGTTTTCATATGCTTACGAATAAGGTTATAACCAGCATTTTTGGTAAACTCGATATCATATTTGAGAGCTTCTTCCGTAGGTGCTGTTAGAATACCATCGGGCCAATACCCCTGATCCAGGAGACCGAGCTGCATCACAAATTTGTCATTCAAGAGCGGCCTTACAATTCCGTTTACCTTACCAAGTTTAATATCACGCATACCAAAATAGCTCTTAACCTCGTCAATGATTTCTCCATTCTTCCCATGTATACTTAATTTTAAATCGTATAAAAAGGGGGAGTCAGGAGACCAAAGTTTTGGATTTTCTACCGGTATATTAAATTCCATGCCCGACTGAATTACCGTTTTTGAAATTTCTTTTCCCTCTGAAGAAACGATGGCCGTAACTTTTGCCTTCGCTGTGCTAGTGACCTGTATTTTTAGTTGTTTTTCTGCTACTTGAGGCAACAATTTGATTCCCTGTATATGGTTTTTGCTTACTGGTTCCATCCACACAGTTTGCCATATGCCAGAAGAAAATGTATAGTCGCCTCGAGGTCCATTTTTGCCCGAAGGATACTTACCGTCGTTCTTGTCATGCACTGCGACGACAATGTTATTTGGACCGGCCTTTAAAAACTCAGTGATGTTGATCCAGAAGGAGTCGTAGCCACCTGAATGAGTACCAGCTTTTCTACCATTTACAAATATAGTTGCATCGTGATCCACTGCACCAAAATGGAGTATAATATCTTTCCCTTTCCAATGATTAGGTAGCTCGAAATTTTTACGATACCACAGATTAATTTCTTGTTTGCGTTGTATTCCGGATAAATAGGACTCTGGACAATAGGGGACAAGAATGCTTTCTCGGCTGTGGTCAAAGGAAATTGGGACAGCAGGATTTAGTGCGTTCGGAGCATCCTTTCCACCTATATAATCCCATTTACCGTTGAGACATAGCCATTCATTCCTTTCCATTTGGGGACGTGGATATTCGGAAAGTGGGATTTCTGTTTGCTTGGCTATTGCTGTCCATGGGGTTGAAAGCTGTGGCTGTTGTGCCAAAGCATTAAGCCAACCGAAGAACGATAGTGCCAGCACAAAAATTGAGGTTTTGGTTTTTATCATGGTATACTTCTTGGTTTTTCAGAATATGAATATAAGTATACTAAAATGATTTAGTGAATTATAAACAAAATGTTACTAGTGGGGCTTTCGATATTGGGGTTGGTTGGTTCACAAAAGAAATAGATATTGGATTAAAGAAAATTACAGGAGCTGCCTTTTTTGAGACAGCTCCTGTATAATGCTTATTACCAGATTTTAATTCTCTCTTCTGGACTTTTGTAAAGTTTGTCACCTTGTTTAACATCGAAAGCTTTATAAAAAGCGTCAACATTGATCAATGGACCAAAACTTCTGAAATATCCTGGAGAGTGTGGATCAGTTTTAACTTGGTTGACCATATATTTTTCATTGGATAGGGTTCTCCATACCGTTGCCCAGCTTAGGAAAAAACGTTGGTCTTGTGTGTATCCACTTATTTCACCTGGGTTTCCCTTATCTTTTAAATATAGTTGAAGTGCATCATAAGCAATGTTTACACCTCCTAAATCCGCGATATTTTCACCGTTTGTAAATGTTCCGTTGACGAAAGTGCCTTTTACAGGTTCATATTTATCGTATTGAGCTGCGAGTGTTTTTGTTGCTTTTTCAAAATTGGCTTTATCTTCTGGTGTCCACCAGTCGACCAAGTTTCCATCCGCATCAAATTGCGCTCCGGAATCGTCAAATCCATGGCTCATTTCGTGGCCAATTACAGCACCTATACCACCGAAATTAACCGCGGCGTCAGCTTGTGGATTGAAAAATGGAGGTTGGAGAATTGCTGCTGGAAACACGATCTCATTGTTTACAGGATTGTAATAGGCATTTACTGTTTGTGGAGTCATTCCCCATTCTGATTTGTCTACTGCTTTTCCGATTTTCGCCAAATCTCTTTCATATCGCCATGTGGTGATACTTTGCAAGTTAGCATACAGGTTTCCACCTTTGTTTTCCGATAGAATATTTAATTTAGAATAGTCCTTCCATTTGTCAGGATAGGCAACTTTTACGGTAAATTTATTTAGTTTTTCAAGCGCTTTAACTTTGGTGACAGAGGACATCCATGTTAAATCATTGATATGAAGTGCGAAACTTTTCTTTAAATAGTCAATTAATTCCACCATTTGCGTTTTGGCTTCTGCAGGAAAATATTTTTCAACATATAACTTCCCAAAAGCTTCCCCTAAAGTGGAGTTGATAAGTTCAAATCCTCTTTTGTTTAGTGCTCTTTGCTCTTGCTGGCCTCTTAAATATTTCCCATAAAAAGCAAATCGCATATCTCCCAGTTCTTCACTCAAATAAGAGGCACTTCCATTAATAAGATGAAACTTAAGGTAATCTTTAATGACAGGAAGGTTCTGGTTGCTGACCAATTTGTCAAAGTTCTTATAATAACCTAATTCTCCGATGATTACTTTTTCTGTATTGACGCCAACTTTTTTGAGGTACTCAGGTAGATTTACATTTTTGACTAGAGCAGATAGCTCAGCCAAAGTCTGCGGGTTGTATTGTAATGTATTATCCCGGCTTTGTTCATTGGTCAGGTAGGTTTTTGCAATGCTTTTTTCGTAGTCAACAATCCCTTTTGCAGCAGTTTCAGCATTTTTATACCCCAATTCCTTTAACATGGAAGCTACATACTTTTGGTATTCCGCAATTGCTTCGGTATTTTTTTCATTTTCTTTTTGATAATAATCTCTTCCCAAACCTAAGGACGCTTCTCCTAAATAAACCGCGTTCATTTTAGAGTCTTTTAAATCAGCACCGACCCCCCAGCCGTAGAAATTATTCTCACCTTCTTTGGTTACGGAAGTTAAATAATTCTGAAGATCTTTTAGGTTCTTTATCGCATCGATTTTGCTTAGATTTCCCTGGATGGGCTTAATCCCATCGGCATTTCTCTTCTGCAAGTTCATATAGGAGGCGTACAAGTCCTGTATTTTTTTGCCCTCACTTCCTTCAGGAAATTTATCTTTTAAAAGTGAGTTCAGAATTTTCATCGAATTGTTGTCCGTATCTTCTGCCAATTTATTGAAGCTTCCCCAAGTGGGTTTGTCGGAAGGAATTTTAGCCGTTTTCATCCAGGTTCCGCTTACGTAGTTGTAAAAGTCATCCTGTGGACGTACAGATTTGTCCATTAAGCTCAGATCAAGTCCTTTGTCGGGTACTGTACCTGCTGTCTGTGCTTCCGCATGCTGTGTGTAGACTCCAGCCAAGAAAATTAGGGCGAGTGTTAATTTTTTCATTGTTGTTTTAATGTTGTATGATTTTCAATAATTCAATCTGGGAGTACGCACAAATTACGGATAAAATAGGTTATGTTATTTGCTCCGTGTAATTCGATTTGTAGCAGCCATGTCAATAATTAGCTGTGATTTTTTTAAAGCTAAAAAATCATTTACACAAATGACGGAAAATTCTAATTCAGCAACAAGTAAATCTGTGCATAATCTATAATTTTATTATACATTGACCTATGATTTTTAATGCGATCTGTTAACTGCTACCTCAATAGAATCCAAATTTCTTTCCGAATGCAAGTATCGTATGCTGGTTCGTCAGGAAATGATTGCATTTCTTTGGAGCGCGGCTGAAATATAAATCTACATAAATTGATAGATTAATTAATCACCTTAAAGCTTCCACAGTGGAATTTAGAAAAGCCGTGCGCGAATTCACTATCGAGCGCAGCAATTCTAAGACATCGTACATCGATGATGGTATTTACCTCTTATTAATTGGAATGATTTTCCAGTAGCCTTGTGAGAAGGCGCTCTATATACAGACTGTCCAGTTCTTTCCCGATAAAAACCATCGTATTCAACTTTTTATCCTCCTGTTTCCATTGGCTGCCATAACTCATTTCGATACGAGGACCTACAGCTTGAATAATGATTTTTTTGTCGCTATTTTTTTTAAATGCGATTCCTTTTACCCTGTAGATTCTGTTTGTATATTTTCCGACAAGCTTGCTCAAACCAAGGAATAAATTGACGAAATTAAACTCTTCGGCAAAGGTGTAGATTCGTGTCGAAATATCTTTGAGATGTGATTTTCCGAAACTCGATTGACCTAATATTGTCGTCTTATTGGGGGACAGGTTTTTGAGAAAAGAAAACGTTTCTATTTTCTTTGTGTACACTATATCTTCAATTATTTCAAAAGGAAATTCCATTGTTCCTTTCGAATATAAAGTTTTTGCAAGTGGATTTAGGTTCGCTAAATAATTGTACAGCGAATCTAGATAAGTTGGGTGTACATCGTTGGTTTTATTAATGATGATG